>NZ_JAPIVJ010000029.1:0-12492 GCF_054182245.1 Komagataeibacter sp. NFXK3 | reverse complement strand
ACGACCAGAGCAGGCGGCTGCGTGGCCATGAACTGCATAAACTGCTGACGACGCAGCTTTTTGCGAAACATCACCTCGCCCGCACGCGAAGCTCCATGAACCTGGAAAATGTTCTTTGCCAGATCAACGCCTATCACTGTATCCTTCATCTGCCGTCCTTTCGCGCAGTCGTTTCTTCCAACGACCATTCTGGCACATTGCGATGCCGTGCGGGGAGGACGGCAACCACCCCATCTCACACTTGAGGCAATTTCAGGTCATTTTGTAGAATTCAGTCATCCCACAGGAGCCCGATCTGGAATATTGACGATATTCTGCTTCTGGCGGCGGGTTCTGAACGCAGTGAGGGTGTCACGGCCTGAGAAGGCAGTGTTGGTGGAAGCTATGTGGTCTGTGCACTGTCTGTTTCTTCAGATGGCCTGCCGGAGCCTTCGCAATCGTGCATGAGCGAGGGCGAATTCATGCTGACAGGGGAACATGTCCGGCATGGACAGGACAATCCGACGGACGCTGAGCGTTACACGTGTCGCGATTTTGAGCAGTCGTGCGCGTATGGTGCCACAGGTCGCCGTCTCCAGGCTGGTCTGGCCAAGGGCCAGTCTTTGCAGAGCGGTCAGCAGGACATAGGCTGCGGCCGAGAACCACAGCCGGAGCTGGTTGGCCCGGATGGTGTGGGACGAGGTCCTGTCTGAGAACAGATCCATCTGGCATTCCTTGATGCGGTTTTCCATATCCCCGCGTGCGCAGTAAATCTGTTCGTAGAGATGGCGGGGGTCGGACATTCCCTGCGGTAGCGTGGTGACAATAAAGCGATGATAGCGGTTGCCGTGGCGCCATTCGGCCTTGGCCACCACCCGCCTGCGGCGCGTCCAGCTGTCCTTTGTGATCCAGTCAAAGGAGGCGAAACCGCGCGCCGCTCTGCCTGTCGTGGCGGCTTCGTCACGAACCTCAGCGGACAAAGAGGCAATCCGGTCATACAGGCGGGTGTTGCCTGCAAGCCCCAACAGGAAGTCAACGTGGTTGTCTTCGCACCATGTCATCAGAGTGTCCCGGGCGAAACCGCTGTCCCCACGCACCAGGATACGCACCCGGGGCCAGCGGCTCCTGATCTGCTCCACGATCCGGCGGATGTCTGCCAGTGCTTCCTTCCCCGGGTCCCTGTCTGCCGTGCGCAGGGTAGCGCTGAGGAGATGGTCCCCGCAGAAGATGTATAACGGCAGATAGCAGTTATGGCCGTAATATCCATGAAAGGCCCGGCCTTCCTGATGGCCATGGATACGGTCATCGGTGGCATCCACATCCAGAACGATCCGGGCGGGTGCGCGCTCATGCTGGTCCATGAAGAGCGTCACGAACAGGGTAGCCAGGGCATCATGATCAGCAATGATGCGGCAGTAACGGTCTGCCTTGTGGCCACTGCGCTCCAGCCGGTTCAGTGTGGATTTTCCGGCCAGTGCCGCACAGGTGGCCCGACCTCCTGACAGACGGCCCGAGGCCAGACCAAAGATCTGGTCATGCCGCAGGGCATCGTGATCATTGAGATCTTCATAGCCCAGTGCCAGGCCCATGATCCGCTGACGGACAAGGTCTTCAACCCGGTATTCCACAAAGCCGGGATGCCGCTTATCGCGAAAACAGGCAGCAAAGCGGCGGCTGAGACCCAGAATGTCATCAGCCTGCTTCACCAGAATGACGCCCCCATCCGAACTCATGCGACCCCCGTCAAAACGGGCCACAACACGCCGTCCACAGGAGGCTGGAAACTCATACGCGCCTGCGCTACACTCTGTCTGCATCGGGTTTTCTTGATGATTATGGAAATTTCTTTTGTGCAAAACAGACTTTTTCATAATCTAACCCGATGTACAACCCTTCCGTGAGATTTCCGCGTCGATCAGAGGCGTGTCCGTTTTCGTACCGGCATGGGACGCATGGGCCAGAAAACGCGGCGGTGTCCCGATGACCGTGATCTGTTCAGTATTGAGGGAGCCAACTGGTCCATTTGGTGCAGCGGCTCCCCCCACCCGCACGGGCCCCAGAGTAATGGGAGCTGCCGCAGGCGCAAGCGTGATACTGTTCGTCCCTGTCTGGCGGAAGGTAACACCGGTGCCGGACAGAAGATGTGCGAGTGCGGTCATGGGGTCATAATCCCCACTGACACCTGGCGAGACGATGCCGGATTCAATGGAGGAGGTATAGACCACCTGCACGCCGGTTCTACGTGAAAAATTCTGCAATGCAGCTCCCAACGGCTGTCGCGCGATGTCAAGGTGCATGACACCTGCCCTGCCCGCCTGTGCCTGCTGTGCCAGCGCAGATGGCCCACCAAAAGTTGAAAGCGCAGTGCCCAGCGCCAATGCCATGGGGATTGTAATGCGACGTCCCGCCGGAGCGATATGCGACAAGTGAAAATCCTTCATGAAAACGACAGACACGAATGCAAATGAGAGTCGTTATTACCCCTTACATTCCTATGACGTTTCCACGGGCGGCCTGCCTAACCCCCTTCGTGTTTTTTTTCAGCCACTCCGCCGCACCAGCACGATATTGCCGGGCAAATGATACAATCTGAGATGTGTTCCGGCCGCCAGCGCACCCAGCGCATCGTCGGGTCTGCGCACATCCACCAATGCCGTGACAGGAGGCAGGTCATCCAGATGGTCCACGACCAGCGTCATGCCCGACCGGTACCGGGCGATGGTTGAAACCGCCATATGCACGGGCACCGCCGTCAGCATAAGTTGCCCGTCCCGCCATGACGCCACCGTGTCCACAGCCACATCCCCCTGCCGGGTGATCTGGCCTGTGCCCTGCCACACCGCGCGCTGCCCTGCCGTCAGGGTGATGGACTGTCCCCCCTCACGCGTGGAGACACGCACCATCCCGCTTTCCACGGTCGTCTCGATCTTACCATCCGCATGGGGATCGATTTCAAACGCGGTGCCGATGTCCTCCGTCACGCTGCCTGCGGCCTCAACCCGAAAGGGACGGGTCGGGTCATGGCGCACGTCAAACCATGCGCGACCGCGCAGCAGTTCAATCGTGCGCGTTCTCACCCCGTAATGCACCGCGACGGCGGCATCGGCATCCAGTACAGTCCGTGTGCCATCCGCCAGCGTGAAGGCGCGTATTTCATGCCCGGTCCAGTGATCGGCATGCAGCCGCATCCATAGGTCAGGACCAACCAGAAAAGCAGCCAGACAGGCAGCCGCAGCCAGTCCCGACGCGGCAAGGACGCAACACCTGCGCCTCCGTCGCATTACGGACTGCCGTACGACAGGCAGCCGCGGGGCAAGATGGTCCCCGATCCGGTCAAGGCTACGCCATAATTTCAGTTCGTGCTGAAAGACCGCATGATGATGCACATCCGCAACCCAGCGCCTGTAGGCCGCCATTTCGGGTTCGGTAATATCACCCGACGCCAGCCGGGCGATCCAGTGCCGGGCTTCCTGAGTCGTTATGCGATCAGATGGTGCGCTGGAACCAGTCATATCTGCTTTCGGAAGGGTTTATGGCCGACCTGGCAGGACAGGGACATTCCGAAGCCCCACATTCCCTTATCCCTGACGGGAAACATCCTGACTGTTACGCGCATCTCCCAACAGGGTGATTGCACGCTTTATATGCTTTTCGACAGTCGTGCGCGAAACCCCCAGCATGACCGCCACCTCACGTAACGGCACGTCTTTCATGCGGTTCAGCCAGAAAATGGTGCGCGTCGGTTCCGGCAAGCGTTCGGCGGCGGCCATGACGCGCTCCAGTTCCTCGCGCGCCAGAAACGCCTGTTCCACATCCGGCGTGCTTTCATCTCCATACAGGATCAACCGCGCTTCAGCCTGCAGGCGCTCGATACGGGCATCAGCACGCCCCTGATCGACCGCCAGATTGGACGCAAGGCGGTACAGATAGGCCCGTCCATTATGGATTGGCGGATTGTCACCCACACGCTGGATACGCAGCCAGAGCGTCTGCAGCAGATCTTCTGCTGCCATGGTCCGACTCATTTTCTGGAACAGGCGGGTCAATGCATTACGTTCGGCCGCGAAGACATTATTCAGTATGAAAAGGTTGTTCGACATGACGCCCGTATCCCTTCGGCCGGATGTTCATGATCCTGACCGCCCGTCTTCCTGGTGTTCCGCCAGACTCATCTCATGAGGATAAGTTGCGAACAGTTATTATCTTCTATCTATCGGAGCCTCCACTTTCAGACAAGTGATGCTGGCCTGCTCATGATTTTCTGTTCGAATGGATATCCTTCCTGGCCGAGGAGATCTGGTCTGAAATCTGATTCACGGACGTGGACTTGTAACGGTTTTGTGCCGGTCCTTCGAGCATTTTAAGCTCATATCAGGAGACCGACGAGACCATGAAGCATACGGAAGATTTCAAGCGCGAGGCCGTGAGGATCGCGTTGAGCAGTGGGCTGTCACGCACGCGCATTGCGGCCGACCTTGGTATTGGCAAATCTACTCTGGGTAAATGGATAGTGGAGTACCGTCCGACCGGGCCGACATCCGAGCCTCAGGGTGACCTGGCCCGCGAAAATGAACGTCTTCGTCTGGAGAACCGGATTCTGCGGGAGGAGAGGGAAATCCTAAAAAAAGCTATCCAGTTCTTCGCGAGCCAAAAGCCATGAGGTTCGCCTTCATCCACGGACATCGGCATGAATGGCCAATCGAGAGGCTGTGCCAGGTCTTGCGGGTCTCGGCACGGGGTTACCGGGCCTGGACATCCCGACCGGCCTGTCAGCGCCAGCGTACCGATCTGAAGGTACTGGCGCATATCCGTGAACATTATGCCCTGAGCAACGGCTCCTACGGACGGCCGCGCATGACCATGGAGCTTAGGGAAGCCGGGCTTGATGTCGGGGAACGTCGTATTGGCCGCCTCATGAAGGACAACGGGATCCGGCCCGTGCGCACCCGTCGCCACAAGGTGACGACCGACAGCCACCGTCAGTCTGACATTGCGGCCAACCTTCTGGACGGTGATTTCCTTTCTGATGGACCCAACCGGAAATGGGCAGGAGATATCAGTTATATCTGGACTGCCGAGGGCTGGCTCTACCTCGCTGTCGTCATCGATCTGTTCAGTCGTCGTGTGATCGGGTGGGCCGTAAGCGACCGGATGAAAAAGGATCTGGCAATCCGTGCCCTGGATATGGCGGTGCGGCTGCGTGACCCGGCGCCCGGCTGCATTTTCCACTCCGATCGTGGCAGCCAGTATGGCTCCTATGATTTCCAGAAAAAGCTGCTGGCCCATGGACTGCTGGCTTCAATGTCCGGAAAAGGAAACTGTTTCGACAACGCTGCTGTCGAAACATTTTTCAAAAGCCTGAAGGCGGAATGGCTCTGGAGACAGAACTGGCCAACCCGCCGTCAGGCTACTGCCGCCATCTTCCAGTATATCAATGGTTTCTACAATCCACGTCGACGCCATTCATATCTGGGCGGCATCAGCCCCCTCGCTTTCGAAGCAAGAGTGGCATAATCACTGCCTGACCGGCACAAAACCGTCACAACTCCAATCCCGTGATGCTCAGAAACATACCTCACAGTATACCGTTTGTCGGAACTTTGCGCTAAATGAAGAATGACCTTAAGGCATAATCCGTGTGCTGGGTAAGTCGCATCAGTGCAGTTCACCGCTTTCCGCGATGGTATCCAGTCGATCACGAACCTTCATCCAAAATATTGCACTATCGAGAAGATTAGCATCGAGGCATCGGTAAATATGATGCACTGATCGTTGTCTAGCTTTTTCTAAAGTGGTTTCCCTCAACATAGCAGCCACCATAGCAGATACTTTCATCTTACATTCCAAACCTTCCTTAAGTTAAGATATAGGAAAATGGTCCTCTGGAATATATACAAAGGATCACATTCCCCGATGCCCCGTGCATAAACGGGTCTATATTTATTTGTTAGGAAACGAGCATGGACGAGGAACTGAATCGGCGCATATCTGTCACCGCAGAGATGGTTGCTGCATATGTGTCGAAAAATACGATTGATCCTGAAAAACTGCCTTATCTGATTACAAGCGTATTCCAGTCATTGTCTCCGAAAGCGGAGCCTGTTTCAGAGCTGCCGACCCCAGCGGTCCCTATTAAGCGGTCTGTATTTCCCGATTACATTATCTGCCTTGAGGACGGAAAAAAACTGAAGATGCTCAAGCGTCACCTCAGTGTTGCCTATGGCATGACGCCGGAACAGTATCGGGCAAAATGGGGCCTGCCTGTGGAATACCCAATGGTCGCGCCTAACTATGCCAATCGCCGCTCAGAACTGGCGCGAGAGATGGGATTGGGACGAGAGATTACCGCAACCCACGAGCCAAAGATCGCTAAACGTGGCCGTAGAAGAAAGGGGGCTTAACAGCCCCCTCCCCTAGAGGGTGTGTTATGCACCTTGCATGAGTATAGCAGCATTTCTCATGCAAGAAGCGCGCGAACGCTATTATCTAAAATTTTGCTTCCGTTTTCTGTGTCGTACCCATCTTGCCGTATCAATAACAAAATGCGGAATTATGTTCCGTACGAATATTTCTGCTCTCTGCATGGTCGATTGTCTGCTGTTGGATAGATAGATCGTGCTTTGTTCCGTCCTGTCAGCTTTTATTTTGGGTGCCGTGTAAAAATATGTAATGAGTGTCCGCCGCAGATATCCTGTTCGCGCGGCCTGGGGGTGTCCATGCCATGAATCAGGCGACTGGAGCATGAGAACGCTGCGCCCGAACCGGGGAACAATTTTTCTGACAGGCCGGGTTGGATTTTTCTGCCACAGTTCCAGTTGGCCGCCATATTCCGGCTTCCAGTCATGATTGAGGTAAGTCAGCAAAGCCAGGCGATTTTCCAGACACGTATGGGGGTGATAACGAAAATCGGTATGGACCTGAAAATGTCCCTGCCCCGCGACTTCATGCATGCCCCCCCCATAAAAATAAGGATCGGGAAGCAGATTCGTGATTCCTGTCAATCTGGTCAGTAGCCGGAGGAACGGTGCACCGTTCACAATATCAAAATACCGTTGTATTGCTGCAGGCATGACGGATTTTGTGCTGGTCGAACGCTTTGACTGAAGCTGGTTCTGGAATACATTTATATTGTTTACGTGATCGAGATTAAAAGCCTGCAACGCTTCGTTCAGCAGGGAATCACAGAACATTCCGTCCATGACCAGATGTGGAAATGGCTTGGCTGTCTTGAACTCCTGCGCAAGACTGTTCAGCCGGGAAGTGTCGGACCGGTCCATTCTTTTTAACAGGGGTACGTACGACATCTGCTATCCTAATAATAGTCTTGCCAGGTGCGGTAGGATATTGGGATGTTTTTAGTAAATCCGGTCTACTGTGCAGATAGGAAAAGTTCAGAAGGGGCTTCGATTCTGTATCTGTGATGATGCGACTACGTATTTATGATGCACTGTTCCAATATGGCACCATGCCTCGCCATATTCGGCAGGAATGGCGCCCTTGCCGGCCAAGGTATTCAGCATGTTTTCCAGTTCCGGGAGGAGAAGGGCATGATCCTGCAGGGAGGCCATCAGTGGCTCCTTGTACGGGAGCAGGAAATGGCCCGTCACGGGAACGGGGGTTCCGTCCTGTGTCGGTAATGGATCATTTATGGTGGTGCTGACGGCTTCTGCCAGTTTCAGGAAACTTTGCAGGAAATCATTATTATAGGCAAAATTTCCAGCCCCGCCCTGCGACCGGATTTCTTTTTCGGAAGAAGGCGTATTGATCCACGCGATGTAATGTTTCGCATGTAAAGTATGCAACCCGTCTGCGCTGGCAAATATGTGGTCAATCTCCACACGTTCGTCTGTACCAAATGGCAAGATAATGCCATGTAGTACAGGTAGGCCACTTGCCACAAGCATCTGCGTAACGGGATCATCCGCGGCAGGCTGTCCGCATAGTTGCTGCCACAGGGCGGCATCTCCGCCTGCAGGGAAATCGGGATTGCGGTGCGCACGTGTCATGTCCGGTCCTGCAACAGATAAAGCTCCGAATCCGATAAGAAAGCTTTTATTGTAAAGAATTGGTAACCGGGGGGCGGCTCCCCTTCGTCACGCCATTATTCATGTCCGTCTCATGCAGCATCATGCCGGCTGCCAGGCTGTGAGCACCCGGTATCGGGGCGCGCCTTCAGCCATGCTTCAAGATCCTGCACATCCAGGGGCCTGGAAAAGAAATATCCCTGTATCACGTCGCAGTTGATCTGCCGGAGCAGGTCAAGCTGCGCCTGCGTTTCCACGCCTTCCGCCACCACGGTCATGCCCAGGCTCCGCCCGATACGGATGATGGCCGTGACCACAGAGTGAACCTTGCCCGTCGGTTCAAAGCCATCCATGAAGCTTCGGTCAATCTTGAGTTCGTTAAGTGGCAGGTTTGCAAGGTTCGACAGGCTGGAAAAACCGGTTCCGAAGTCATCCATGGAAAGCCCGATGCCCATGGCCCGGATCGCCTGAGCGGCGATGAGGGTCTGATCGTAATTTTCTATCATCGCACTTTCCGTCAGTTCGATGGTCAGGCGCCGTGGGGGAATGCCGCTTTCGTGCAGGATCTCGCCAATCAGGCGTGGCAGGTCGGGATTTCTGAAATGCAGCGCGGATATGTTGACCGATACGACCGGAACGTCCACCCCTGCCTGCATCCATAGGGCCATCTGTCGACAGGCCGCCCGCAGTGACCACAGCCCGATTGCCTCGATCTGTCCGGTTTCTTCCGCCAGGGGGATAAAACGGCCCGGTGATATCATGCCCAGGGCTGGATCGGTCCATCGCGCCAGGGCTTCCACCCCTTCCAGCCGGCCGGTCGCGGCATGGACCTGCGGCTGGTATACCAGATAGAGCTGGTCCGTCCTGATCGCCTCCTTCAGCGCGTTGGCCAGCAGGATCTGGTCCGCCGCCTGCCGGTTCATTTCCTCGCTGAAGAAACGATAGCAGTTACGGTCGGCATTCTTCGCCTGCGACAGCGCCGTTTCTGCCTGCTGCATGAGTATTTCCGTCTCCCGCCGGCCGCCGTCATTATCCGCAATGCCGATACTGGCCGTAACGGTAACGGGAACCTCGTCAATCACGACCGGCTCCGCTACGGCATTCATGACGGAATCGGCCAGTGCCGTGGCCCGTTCCACCCCGCCGGTCGTGATCAGGGTAAATTCGTCTCCCCCGCTGCGGGCCAGCAGGTCGTCACTGGAAATAAGACCGGATAGCCGCCGGGCCAACGCAGCCAGCAGCATGTTGCCTGCCGGGCGTCCCAGTCCGTTATTGATGGCCCGGAACCGATCCAGGTTTATGATCAGGGCCAGTAGGTTTTCATGCCGCGCGCGCGCCGCCCGCTGCCTGATACCGTGCCGCAGCCCGGTCCGGTTGGGCAGGCCCGTCAGGGTGTCATACTGCGTAAGCCGCGCGATATCCTCACGCGAGCGCTGCTGTTCGATGGCAAGCGCGCACAGGTGCAGGCAGGCATCGGCAATCCGCCGGTGCCATCTGCCCGGTGCGCGCTTGGCACGGAAATAGAAAGCCAGGCTGCCGCCTACCCGGCCGTCACGCAGCAGGATCGGCACCGACCAACAGGCCATGAGGCCATGCGGGACGACAAACTGCCAGAACCCCTTCCATTTCGGATCGGCTTCAATGTCTGGTGTAACCACTTCCCTGCCGGTGAACAGTGCCGTGCCGCATGACCCGACCTCGGGGCCTATCTGCAGGTCAGCACAGACTTCGGCAATCTGTGCGGGCAGCCGTGCGCGCGCTACGGGGTGCATGCGTCGTTCATCATCCACGACCACGATCTGTGTTACGACATCCGGGGCGATACGTTCAATCTGGCGGCACATCAAGGCGAGGATTTCGTTGAAGGACAGGTTGCTGGTCAGTGCCCCCATCATATCCTTCTGCAGCGCCTTTATCTGCTCGCTGCCCGTAATGTCATTCAGCACCACGATCACTTTGTGCAGTTCCTCATAGGGGCTGCATAAGGGCGTTACGGTTGCCAGAAGCCAGATGTCCTGACCTGTGTCGGTGCGGGAATGAATTTCCAGTTCAAAGGGCCGACAGCGCTGCAGACGACGGCGAAAGGCCTGTAATGTTGCAATATCGCCCTGCTGCCCGGACAGAAAGGCCGAGAAATCAGCCCCTTCCATACCCTCGGCACCGATGCCCGAAAACCGGGCCGCCGCTGCATTGGCATAGGTAATGCGGCACTGGCTGTCCAGTATCAGGATGCCGCATGCATTGCGTTGTACGATGGTGGCATACTGCAGGTCCTGTTCACGTCGGGACAGATCCCGTGTCACGTCGCGCAGGGAAATAACAAACACCTGCTGTCCCGCCCCCTCGGCCCGTGCCACGGACATCTCGGCAGAAAACGCCGTGCCGTCATGCCGCAGCAAGGTCAGGTGGTGGTGATTTTCCGTAGGGGAACGACAGACCTTACCCCCGGACACGCCGGATGGGCATAGCGCAACATTCGTCAGGTTCTCACCAAAGGTACAGGGCAGGATGTCTGTCCCGGTGGGAAAGAGAATATCGAGTTTCCGGCCGACCAGTCCGGGCATGGGGCCACCCCAGATACGGGCCGCGTTATCATTGGCAAAGATGATTGTGTTATCATTGCTGACAAGCAGGATACCCGTATCAATGCTTTCCAGCAGTTTGTCCGGAATGGGATAGGTCTGTCGTTCGCCCATTAGTCTGGTCTGCCTGTCTGTTGTGTTCTGGTGGGTAAATGGATGACGACGCCGTTCTCAGGGGTCTGTGTCCGGTAGCGTTTGAGAAAAAGCGGGAACGTGTCTGTCCCTTCTCCCCCCTGCTGCCAGTTTTCAGGACGGGACAGCCCGTAGGGGTCCCCATCACAGCGCACGACCGCCCATGCCGCGCAGTCCCGTTCCGCCCCACATCCCGCAAGCAGTCCGACCAGCGTGATGCGGGTATCGGAATCATAGGATGCCGTCAGGGTCTCGTTGCCGCGGAATATCAGGCTGAATGGCGCGGCGCGGTCCGAACTGCCAAATGTGATGTCGATCAGGATAAGGCCGGCTTCGGAATGCTTGGGTCCGAAAATGATTTCTCCCCCCGCCGGATCAATAATCAGGTGCAGCCACAGAACCTGAAAGGGGCCAAAACTGTCGATTTCCAGCGTTCCCCCCTGCAGGACATATTCCCAACTGCTCCACCGGGCCAGATCTGTCAGGTTCGTGCGGACCCAGGCTCGTGACCCTATGACGAAGCGATAGGAAGACAGGTCCGACCTGCGTGAAAGGGGAAGTGATCTGTTTACAACCTCAATCACGTTGTTCCAGTTGAAAAAGCCGTTTCTGACCGCGGTCTCGTCCGCGCGGACCACAAGGGAGCAGCCATTGTCCGTTGCCATCTTCATATGTATCGCCTGTCTCAAAAATACTCGCACCAGCAAGGAAGTTTCGGGGTTTCTGACCACTGGCTATTGGGCCAAAATATGAAATATTTGTGGCGTGGCCTTTCTGCCCGATGTGAAACCGCATGATGGTGGAGGTGATGAGGACGTAACGGAATTTATTGTTGCATAAGACCCGTCATTTGAAAACCAAAAAAATGCTGGCCATGCGTTCGCGCAATCGTCTATAAAACAAAGCTAATGTGCCAATATAAACGAATAATATGATGCTGATCGGGTACGCGCGCGAAAATGCGGAAGAAGCGACGCTTCTCCAACAGGTAGAAGCGCTCCGAAAGGCGGGTTGTAACAAAATATATGAGGAAAAAGTTCCTACATTGAGCCGGGACTGGCCCATTCTGGGGGACGTCCTGACAGAACTTTCTTCTGATGATACTTTGGTTGTCTATTCTCTGGACCGTCTTGCCTGGTCAACGCCCCACCTGCTGGAGGTGGCTGATCGACTGCGTGAAAAAGGAGCAGGGCTGCGTTCCCTTTGTGAACCCTGGGCCGATACCACCGTTCCCTATGGGAAAATGATTCTTGGTGTTTTTGCCGGCATTGCTGAATTTGAACGCGCATTAAGCCGCAACCTCACGGAAACGGGTCGAAAACGGGCCAAGGAACGGGGCGTCCATCTTGGTCGGCCAGCCAAGCTCAGCGCAGAGCAGATTGCGACGATCCGGAAGCTTGTCCGTGACGAGAACCTCTCCATTTCAGAAGTCGCAGCCCGTTTTGGCGTGCATAAAGCCACCATCTATCGAGCAGTTACCAATAACAAGTAAGAATTGTTTACGCTGACCCTGCATGTCACACCAGCCAGTCGATATGATCGCGCCGAGGTGGGACGTCTTGCTGCCGCCATTCAGAACGCGACGGGCGAAAGCGTTGAACCTTCATGCTTAGAAATGCCGCTATACTCATTCAAGGTGCATAACACCCTCTAGTGTCCTGATCGAGAAGTTTATATGATTATCCTGATGGCAGGGGTAATCGAATGGGACGTGTAGCGGTTGCGATTGAACTGACGGCATTGGAGCGTCAGGAACTGGAATCTCTGGCAAGGGC
>NZ_JAPIVJ010000028.1:0-13479 GCF_054182245.1 Komagataeibacter sp. NFXK3 | reverse complement strand
AAACCCCCAGCGCCCATGATACTGTGCCTTAAGGCACGGGAAAGTCGGTCGCCGCCAGGTCTTCCAGTCTCCCCTACAATCGCGGGGTGGAGCAGCCCGGTAGCTCGTCAGGCTCATAACCTGAAGGTCATAGGTTCAAATCCTATCCCCGCAACCAAAATTAAGCGTCTGAAAAGACAGAAGAAAAGCCACCTAATCGGGTGGCTTTTTTTGTGCCCGGAATCTCCCGCAGGATGCGTATAGGATGCAACTGGGAGTGAAACTCCAGCGTAGGTTGGGCTCATAACGAGGCTTTTCACGATGGCGTGAGGTTTATCGGTAGCCTTATTGATCAGTGGAAATTACGCGATCTGACGACGATACGCTCACCGGCGGAATCGCTGTCATGAGTGGTCTCAGTAGAGGAGCGATTACCTACGTCCGCGAGCAGGCCGGAAAGGTCAGAGATATCCTTCGCGATCAGATGTATGACCTCGCCTTCCTTCTGGAGCATGCCTGTCACGGCCAGCATCTGCCCACCAAGCACCACACGCCGGTTCACATCGAACATGTCCGGCCAGATGATGACGTTCATGTTGGCCGTCTCGTCCTCCAGCGTCATGAACACCACGCCCTCGGCTGAGCCAGGGCGCTGCCGGACCAGCACCAGCCCCGCCACGGTGAGACGCTTCCCATCCTTTGCCGCCAGTGCCTGCCGACAGGAGATGATGTCCCTGGTCTGAAGATCCTCGCGTAGGAAAGTCAGCGGATGATCCCGCAGGGTCAGGCCAAGCCGGTTATAATCGCGCACCACTTCCGCCCCGTCGCGCATGGGCTGGAGCAGCACATCCGGCTCCTCTGCTTCCCGTATCACCTGCGCTGCCGCAAATAGCGGCAGAGGTTCATCGCGCAGTGCCTTGATTGCCCATAGCGCCTCGCGGCGTGCCAGCCCGAGCCAAGGACGGAACGCGTCGGCCTCAGCCAGATGGGTCAGGGGTGCCGCTTTCACGCCAGCCCGACGCCACAGATCATCGATCGAGGCAAATGGGCGCGAGGCTCGTGCGGCAACAATCCGGGCCGCATCGTCGTTGGCCAGTCCTTTCACCAGACTCATGCCCAGCCGAACGGCAAATCGGCCATCGGGCTTTTCCGGCCCTTCCAGCGTGCTGTCCCAGCGTGAGGCATTCACACAGACAGGCCGGACCTCCACGCCGTGCTTCCGCGCATCACGGACAAGCTGCGCCGGCGCATAAAACCCCATCGGCTGGGAATTCAGGAGCGAGGCCAGAAACACGTCCGGATGGGTGCATTTCATCCACGACGATGAATAGGCCAGAATGGCGAAACTGGCCGCGTGGCTCTCGGGAAATCCGTAAGAACCGAAGCCTTCCAACTGCTGGTAGATCCGCTCGGCGAATTCCTCATCATAACCGTTGCCGCGCATACCTTCGATCAGTCGTGTCTGAAACTGCGAGACGGTACCGGTATTCTTGAACGTCGCCATGGCCCGACGCAACTGATCGGCCTCGGCGGCGGTAAAGCCAGCGCAGATCATGGCGACCTGCATCGCCTGTTCCTGAAACAACGGGATCCCGAGAGTCTTTTTCAGAACCTTTTCCAGTTCCGGGGTGGGATAGTTTTCCGGTTCGATCCCTTCACGCCTTCGGAGATAGGGATGGACCATATCGCCCTGTATGGGGCCGGGACGCACGATCGCCACTTCAATGACGAGATCATAGAACACACGCGGTTTGAGCCGTGGCAGCATGGACATCTGGGCGCGGGATTCAATCTGGAACACGCCGATCGTATCGGCCTTCCTGATCATGGCATAGGTGCGCGGATCTTCGGCCGGGAGGGTCTGGAGCGTGAAGGGCTGGCCCTTGTGTTCCACCAGCAGGTCCAGCCCCTTTTTCATGCAGGTCAGCATGCCGAGTGCCAGAATATCGACCTTCATGAATTTCAGGACGTCGATATCATCCTTGTCCCATTCAATGATCTGACGGGCTTCCATCGAAGCAGGTTCGATCGGCACCAGTTCGTCCAGCCGATCATGCGTCAGCACAAAACCACCGGGGTGCTGCGACAGATGGCGGGGCATCCCGATCAGGCAACGTGCCAGGGCGAGCGTCAGGCGGATGCGCCGGTCGGACAGATCAATGCCGGTGTCATTGAGGGCGTCGTCGTCCAGCTTGCGTCCCCAGCCATGAATCTGACCCGAGAGGGTTCGGATCAGGTCTTCCGGCAGACCCATGACCTTGCCGACATCCCGCAAGGCCCCTTTGGCGCGATAACGGATCACCACCGCCGTCAGTGCCGCCCGGTCACGGCCGTAATGGTCATAGACCCACTGAATGACCTGTTCACGTCGCGCGTGCTCGAAATCGACGTCGATATCCGGCGGCTCGCCGCGCTCTTCAGAGACGAAGCGTTCGAACAGCAGGGAGTTGCGGGCCGGATCGATGGCGGTGATGCCGAGTACATAACAGACTGCGGAATTGGCCGCCGAGCCACGGCCCTGACAGAGAATGTCCTGGGAGCGGGCATAGCGGACGATGCTGTTCACGGTCAGGAAATACGGTGCGTAGTTCATCCGCCCGATCAGGCCGAGTTCATGGTGGAGCGTTTCCGCCACGTCATCCGGTACGCCATCCGGATAGACGGAACGGGCGCCCTCCCAGGTCAGCGCCTCCAGCGCCTGCTGGGGTGTCCGGCCGGGCACGGACACCTCATCGGGATACTGATAGCCCAGATCATCAAGTGAGAAGCGGCAGCGCTCCACAATGTCCATGGTCCGGGCCACCGCTTCTGGATAGCGCACGAACAGCCTGGCCATTTCCTGAGGCGGTTTGAGATAGCGGTCGGCATGACGTTCGCGGACAAAGCCTGCCTCATCGATGGTGGTGTTGTGGCGGATGCAGGTCACGACGTCCTGCAGGATGCGGCGGTCATGGGTGTGAAACAGCGCGTCGTTGGTTACAACGGTTGGCACACGTGCCTGATGCGCCAGGTTCGCCAGTTCATAAAGCCGCATCTGGTCATTGGGACGGCGCAGCAGGGTGAGCGCCATGTAGGCGCGATCGGCAAAAGCCTCTTTCAGTTTGCGAAGATGCAGGGCGTAGGCATCATCCGCCGTGTCCGGGATCATGACGACGATCTGGCCTTCACCCCAGGCGACAAGATCCTCCCAGAGCAGATGGCATTTCCCCTTGCCGGCTCGGGCCTTGCCTATGGTGAGCAGACGGCAAAGGCGTCCGTAAGCCGCGCGGTCGGTTGGATAGACCAGTACCGGCGGGAAATCGACCAGATCGAGACGACAGCCGACGACCAGCCGGACGCCGGTAGCCTTCGCGGCTCCGTATGCCTGCACCATACCCGCCAGGGAATTGCGGTCGCAGATGCCCAGCGCCTCAATGCCAAGCGTTTTTGCCTGTTCGAACAGTTCGATCGGCGAGGAGGCGCCACGCAGAAACGAGAAATAGGTCGTGACCTGCAGTTCGGCGTAGCGTGGCGCCGAGCTGTTCATCCGAAGATCCCATGCAGGAACCAGCCCTGCGAGCCGGTCTCGCCGTGCTCGCCATCGCCCGCCCGGTAAAGCCAGAAGCGCTCGCCGCTGGTGTCCTCCACCCGGAAGTAATCCCGGGCGATAGTCAGTTCGGCATCATTCTTCCACCATTCGCCAAAGACACGCTCCGGCCCGTCGGCGCATTTCACTTTCCGTCGCACGCCCCGCCAGATGAAGAACAGCGGTGGCTGATCCGGCAGTTCCGCCATGGCCTGCACGGGTTCGGGCCGCGCCAGCAGGCGTGTCGGACGCGGCCAGTGCTCAGGCCAGTCCTTTGCCTCCTCGGGGGCCAGAGCGGGCACCCGGCAGAAAGAGCGTTCGGGCAGGTCGCTTTCCACCGGGGCAAAGCGATAGAGCGCCTGCGTGCCGACACGGTTGGCCAGCGTGTCGATCAGGTCGGACACATCGGCCTCTTGCTCGGCGATCAGGGAAGAGACCGTCTGCCGCCGGTCCATGGGTTCCGCCAGGGAGGCGATCAGCACCATGCGCTCAATGCCGAACCCTGGATCAATGTTTTCGATCTTCTCGCATAGCAACCGGGTCAGGCGTTTTATGTCCCGCACCGGCATGGCCGTGGCCACCCGGATCGCCTCGGTGCGGCTGTCCACGCGATGCAGCAGCAGGTCGAGACGGCGCACGCCCTGTCCACGTTCGTCCAGCCCCTGGCAGAGCAGCGGCACCAGCCTGCCGATATATTTGGCGATGGTCTCGGCCGTGCCGATGGGTTCGGCGAAGTTCCGGCTGACCTCCATCGGATCGACAGGGCGGACTGGCACGATGGCCTCCCCCATGCGGCCAAAAGCCTGATCCAGTCTGCGGGCGATATCGGGACCGAACCGCAAGGCCAGAGGGGCGCGAGGCATGGCGGCCAGCGGCCCGATGCGGGACACACCCAGCGTGGCCAGTCCGTCGATGATCGTGTCTGGCAGACGCAGTGCTTCAACCGGGAGATCGGCCAGAGCAGAGGCTGTTCCGCCTGAGGGCACAACGGCAATCGGTGCCCGACTATAGCGGGCGATGGCGTGCGCAGCGCCCCACGTGTCCGCCACCACAGCTTTTGCCCGAAAGCCGGCGCCCGCCATGCGATGAACCATGTCCTTGAGCATGGGGAGTTCACCGCCATGCAGGTGATCCGCCCCCGTCGTGTCCAGGACCAGACCGTCCGGCGCATCGACGGCCACGATGGGCGCGATCCGGTGCTGAAACCACAAGGCAAGTTTTTCCAGTCCAAGACGGTCGCCCTCGGGATCGGCGTCCATCAACACCAGATCGGGATACAGCGCCTGGGCCTTGGCGACTGGTGTGCCGGGACGCAGCCCCAGCTTGCGGGCGGCCAGATCGACCGACAAGACAACTCGTCGTCGTCCTTCACGCCCGGCCAGTGCGAGCGGCACTTCAGGCGCTGGCGCGTCTTTGCCCAGCCGCTTCCTGATCCGATCCGTCGGCCACAACGGCAGGTAAAGAGAGACGATCCGCGATCGGACTGCATGGAGTGAGCCTTCCTTTGGCATCACAGGCCTCCACTTCAAAATCGGCACATTCGCCCGCACGGGCGCGGATCAGTTCCAGCAGCCAGCGCGGTCTTCCGACGCCGGGAACCGGTAAAGGCACGGATGGCAGGACTGAGACCCGCCATCGGGTCACACTGGCAGTCGGCTGGCCAAAATCCGCGGCATCCGTCTGCCGTCGCCAGCGCCGGATGGCAATGCCCAGGGAGCCGGACGTCTCGGCCGCCAGCTGCAAACGACGTGAGGCCGTCATGGACAGACGCGCCACCTCGGCCACAACGGCCCCAAGGCCGCCATGCCGCAGCCCCTCCTCAAAACAGGCCAGCACATCGACGTCCGATCCCGCCTCGACATAGATGGTCCGCCGTGCCGACAGACCGACCTGTTTCAGGGAAGGGGCGAACACATCCTGGCGGGTGACGATCCACAGCACCTTGCCACGCGTGCGCGCGGCAATGCCGGCGCAGAACTGACCGGCGGCGGCACTGTGCAGGGCGTCATTCCCGCCGCCCGCCACCTCGTGCAGAGCGCCCAGCGCCAGACCGCCGCCGGGCAGACGCGCATCGATCTCGCGCACGCCAAAGGGCATTACCTTTCTGCGTCGGTCGCTATGCCCTTCGAGACGGCTGATCGCAGCCCGCAGGGCCTCCAAGCCGGGTTTTTTCTGGGTTTCAGCAGTCATTTCACGGCTCGACGTTCCTTGCGCAGGCAAATTTCCTGATTATATGTTCCTGATTTGTTCCGTTAACCTGTCAGCGTCAACATTTATCTGTAGGGAGACCACCCCTTTTCAGCATGTGGAAATCCACAATCCCTAGAGATATCTTCCTAAGAAATTGAAAGCAGGAAATTTTGTCGGAAAGGGGACGGACTGTTACCATCCTGCTCATAAAAAAGATCGCTGTCCGGGGGAAGCCGATGAACACGGAGTCTCCTCATGTGCTCAGTCAGGATGGGAGGCACAGGTGCTTGTTCACGAAGGGGCGGGGCGTAACGCCAGTATCGACAGGCGTCTGGGCTGCTCGCTGGCGGCCATTGCCGGTGCTGTGAACGCCGCTGGTTTTCTGGCCGTGGGCTATTATTCGGCCAACATGACTGGCAATGTCTCAGCACTAGCGAGCGGCCTGCATGAAGGCCATCTGGAACTGGTCCTGTCCTGCTGTGGTCTTATACTGGCCTTTGTCGCTGGCGCGGTAATGTCGGTGCTGCTGGTCAATGCAGGTCGTCGCCGTCATCTGCCGTCGATCTACGCACGGAGCATCCTTCTGGAAGCCTGCCTGCTCGGGCTTCTGGGGGCTGTGGATCTTCTGTTTTCGGCCCAGCCACGGGATCCGGTGCTGGCCTACGGGCTGAGTTTTCTCATGGGCCTCCAGAACGCCACGGTCACACGTATTTCCGGGGCGCGTGTCCGCACCACCCATATGACGGGAATGCTCACCGATGTGGGGCTGGAACTGGCGGACTGGCTGGAGAGCTTTTTCCATCCAGTTGACCCGGCCCGGCGGACCGGTACGCGCGAGCGCCTGGGGCTGCATGCCGCCATCGTGCTGTCCTTCACGCTGGGCGGCGTGTCCGGCGCCTTTCTGTATGGCTGGTGGTCTGCTCTGTTTCTTCTAGCTCTGGCGGGGCTTCTGGCCTGTCTTGCCCTGCCGGGCGCGCTGTCGCATGAGCCTATGGCGGAACATGAACCGTCGTCGGTTCAGGCTTACGGGGAGAAGCATCCCTGATGTGCAATCTCTATGCCATGACGTCGAACCAGAAAGCGATCCGGGAGATTGCAATGGTTCTCGATGATCTGACGGGCAATCTCCAGCCTCTGCCGGAGATATACCCGAATACAATGGCCCCGATCGTGCGGAACGGCGGAAACGGTCGTGAACTGGTCATGGCACGCTGGGGCCTGCCGACACCGCCCGGGTACCTGAAGGGACACAGGGTCGACCGGGGTGTAACTAACATCCGCAATCCGTCCTCGACATGGTGGAAACGCTGGGAGGGCGTGCAACATCGTTGTCTGGTGCCATTGACAGCGTTCTACGAGCCGGAGCGTCTGCCCGACGGGACATCACGACCGGTGTGGTTTGCGCGGAATGATGGAGAACCGCTGGCCTTCTTTGCCGGGATATGGTGTCGATGGACGTCTGTGCGCAAACTGGCGGACGGCGAGACGACGGATGATCTGTTCGGTTTTTTGACCACGGACGCCAATCGGGAGGTGGGCGCGATCCATCCGAAAGCCATGCCTGTAATCCTGACCCAATCGAATGAGCTGGAGCGCTGGATGACGGCACCGGCAGCGGAGGCTCTGGAACTTCAGCGACCGCTTCCTGATGGGGTCTTGTGTCGGGTGCAGGCCCCGGTTCCGGCTGACTGAGAAAGGGGATCATCCTGTCCTGTTCGTGGCGTTTGATACATCGCAACGACAGATCGGCTTATCGGGTGTTGTGTGGCTGAAGAGGTTTCCCGCCATCAGCCTTTTCCACAAAAAGGACATACGCCATGAGATATGCTCACAGCAATTACGAGGCTTTTGTTCACCCTCCAGCACCGCAGGGTATGGAAGGGCGGTCAGCATGGATCGTGGGCGGTGGACTGGCGGGCATGGCGGCGGCGGCGTTCCTCATCCGGGATGCGGGCATGACGCCTTCAGCCATCACCATTCTTGAGGCCTCGGACAACGACGGTGGCGCGCTGGACGGAGCGGGGAATGCGGAGACCGGCTGGCTGATCCGTGGCGGTCGGGAAATGGAAGAGCAGTTCCTGTGTCTGTGGGATCTGTACCGTTCCATTCCCTCTCTGGAAATTCCCGATGCTTCAGTGCTGGATGAAGTCTGGCAGGTCAATCAGGCCGATCCGTCCACAAGTCCGGTCCGCGCCATGTGCAACCGTGGGCAGCCCCTCGCCGATCGTGACAGGCTGACACTCACGGGAAAGGCGCGGCGCGAGATTATTGCCCTCATTCTGACCGATGAGGATGAGTTGGCGGGGAAGACGATCGCGGATGTGCTGTCCGGCGATTTCATGGCGTCGAACTTCTGGCTGTTCTGGCGGTCGATGTTTGCGTTCGAGACCTGGCACAGCGCTATTGAGATGAAGCGTTACCTCGCACGGTTCGTGCATCAGATTCTCGGTTTGAAGGATCTGCATACGCTGAAGTTCACCCGATATAACCAGCAGGAATCCCTCAGCCAACCACTGGCCACATGGCTTGCTGATCAGGGCGTCGTGTTCCGTCATGGTGTGAAGGTGACGAATGTTGTCGTTGATGTTTCGGGCAGCAGGAAGATTGCGACCCATCTCGACTGGCTGGAAAATGGCGCGTCCGCCGGTGTTGACCTGGGGCCGGCAGAGCTGGTGTTCGTGACCAACGGTTCCATGGTGGAGAATTCACGCTGGGGCGACCATCATACACCCGCGTCGATTGAAACGACCATCGGAGAGGGGAGCGTCTGGCAGCTCTGGCGCAACCTCGCCGCGCAGGATGCTGGTTTTGGTAACCCGGATATTTTCTGTGGCGATACAAAAAAATCCCGCTGGCTGTCGGCAACCGTTACGACCCGGGATGCGCGGATTCCGGAGCTTGTAAAGCGGATTACGGGGCGTGATCCGTATTCGGGGAAAATCATCACGGGTGGTCCGGTCACGATCGCGGATTCATCCTGGCTGATGAGTTGGGTGGTCAGCCGTCAGCCCCATTTCAAGGGGCAGCCCGAAGGCCAGATGGTGGCCTGGCTCTATGGTCTGTTCAGTGACGTGCCTGGCGATTACGTGAAAAAGCCCATGCAGGACTGCACGGGGGAGGAAATCACCCGTGAGTGGCTGTTCCATATGGGCGTGCCGGTGGATCAGATCGACGATATGGCAGCGACAGGGGCGACGACGCGTCCGTGCATGATGCCGTTCATCACGGCGCAGTTCATGCCGCGTGCACCGGCGGACAGGCCGAACGTGGTGCCGCACGGGAGTGTCAATCTCGCCTTCCTCGGGCAGTTCGCCGAGACGCCACGCGATACGGTTTTCACCACGGAATATTCCGTCCGCACGGCGATGGAGGCGGTCTATACGCTGTGCGGCGTCAGGCGGGCCGTGCCGGAAGTGTCGGGCGGCATTTTCGATGTCCGGATGCTGCTACAGGCGGCAGCGGAACTGCGGGACGGAGAGAAAGTGCCAGCATCCGGGCTGATCCGGCACCTGACACAGGGAATCGAGATTGACGATCTTCTGGAGCGCTACGGGCTGGTATAATTTTATTGTCAAAAGCCGAGGCGTAATTACTGCTCTCTTCTAGCTACGGTAGAAACAAGCGCCATTCTGAGTTGATGCACAAAAGTAATATAGAAGTTTGCGCGACTTTAGGAGGGAGGGCTCGGAAGAGAGAAGTGTTCCGGCGCAGAACATTGGCACTCACGCAAGAAAGGTCGGTATTTTTCTGACTACCGCATGACCGGAGGTTGGGGTAGAAAAGATGTGACGATAAATGATTTGGACACGGAATGTGTTTTTAGCACAATTAACCATTAAAGATTTCCGACGTATTAAAGAGGCAACCTTATTGTTTCAGCCCGGCCTCAATATCATTGTTGGGCCAAATAATATTGGGAAAACTGCTGTAGTAGATGCCTTGCGAGCATTACTTGCTGGGGCCGACGACCCGTATCCACGTTTTAGTAGTGACGACATTCACCTACCTGTAGAAGGCACAATTTCTGACGAGATTCGCTTTGAATATATTTTCAAAGATTTAAGCCTCGATGAAGAGGCTGAATTCATGCATGCTCTCCGTGAGAATGCCGATGGCAAAATCGAGGCGATCATAGGAGTAACCTATGGTGATGCCGATAAATCGGGGCGTTTGAAACCTCGCCGCTGGTGCGGAGATTTTGACGAAACATCGATGACATCGTCAATGCTTGAAAATTTGCGGAGTGTCTATCTTCAGCCATTACGTGACGCTGAACAGGGTCTTCGACCGAGCCGTAATAGCCAACTTTCTCGTCTTCTCCATCTACTCTCAGACGAACCTGGGCGAACCGAAATTGCAACTGCCCTAAAAACACTTGACGACACGCTCAAGACGCAGAAGCCAATCCAAGATACTTATGACGCGATTTCCGGTCGGCATCTGACTATGTTAGGTAAGGTGTTGGCGCAGAAAATTGACGTGGGGCTTACGGGTACTGATTTCGGTAAATTGGCCGCCCGCCTATCGCTCGTCGTTAACAATTTCGACCTCGAACGAAACGGCCTCGGCTATAATAATCTTATCTTTATGGCTGTAGTATTGAGCGAACTAGCAAAAAATCCGGATGCAGCATTTCGCAGCTTAATTATTGAAGAGCCTGAAGCACATTTACATCCGCAGCTTCAGGCAGTTTTACTGAGATATTTATCAAGCTTGGATAAGGACGATGCAGGCGAGAATCTAGTTCAAGTATTCGTCACGAGCCATTCTCCAAATTTCGCTAGTATTGCCGATATTGAGTCCGTTGTCTGCTTGGTCGATGCAGGTACCAATTGTGCTGCAGTATTCCATCCGCGTTTGGTAAATTTTGAAAAGGGCAAACGTGATAAGCTTGCGCGTTATCTGGATGTTACACGGGCGGAACTGTTCTTTGCCAGACGTGCGTTATTTGTCGAAGGCGCAGCCGAATTGTTACTGGTCAACGTCCTTGCTCAATGCCACAAACATGACTTGAGAAATCATGGAGTCAGTCTGATTAGCGTTGAAGGATTGAACTTCGACTGCTTTATGCCGCTGTTCGGTGAAAACGCAATACCGATCAGAGTAGCGGTAATCACAGATGCAGATCCGAGCACTACAGTCGACGAGAAGACAGTGGCGCTCTATCCGGCGGCATTTGATACTGTCGACCCTTCGGACACGACTAAATGCATGCTCAAACTACAAGATGATCTCGTGCGTGTATTCCATGGGCAAAAAACATTTGAATATGATCTTGCCCTGATCCCAAAAAACCGGCCGATCATGTTGAAAGCACTTACAGATATTCATCCACAGATCGGAAAAACCCTTAAAGAAAAAGTCGACGCCTCAGTAGGGGACCAAGCAAAAGCTGAGGCGCTATTTCGCGGGATGTTCGAACGTGAGAGTACGAATGTGTCCAAAGGAAAATTCGCTCAAGCGTTAGCTGCCCAGATTCAGGAAAATCGCCTAGAGTTTGAGGCACCTAGTTATATCCTCCAGGCAATCGAGCACGTCTGCAGATGACGGATGCGCTTTCATCTGAGCAGCGCAAGATTGTTAATCTTCCGCTCATTCCGATCACGGTTACGGCCTGTGCCGGCAGTGGTAAAACAAAAACAGCTGTCCATCGCCTCGCAGCGATGCGACAGATGTATGACGGTTCTGGTTTGGTCGCACTTCTATCGTTTTCGAATGTAGCAGTTGACACGTTCAGAAAGGAATATTCGGCGTTATCACGGCGGTTGCCTACCATCGGCCGATCTTCATCTGTCGAGATTGATACAATAGACGGCTTCATAACGAGCAATGTTTTGCGACCACATGGTCACAGAGTGATGAAATGTGATCGAATACCATACCTTGTCGAAGGTCACGAGGGATTCCTAGCCAGATTTAAAGTCTATGATGGCAAAATCTCGCGATCAACAGCAAGCATTGACATCACCAGTGATGGTAAAGGATTCCGTTATACAATTGGGCGAGGCGCTAAAGTAATCCCAGAAAATCGGGCGGAAGCCGCTCTAACCAAATTGGCTGCGGTTGGTGCCTATACCCACTCATCAGGTCGTTACTGGGTGTTACGCACCTTACGCGAAAAATCATTTGTTCTAAGAGCTTTAGCCCGGCGTTACCCTCACATACTCATCGACGAAGCTCAGGATATCGGCCCAGAACATCAAGCGTTTCTTCAGCTTTTGATTGATGCCGGATCGCAGATATCTCTAATTGGTGATCCCAACCAAGCTATCTACGAGTTTGCTCATGCTAATGGCACCTTTTTGCGAGACTATGGCACTCGACCGGGCGTGAGCGCTTATAATCTGACGGTAAATTACCGATCGCTGCCTGCCATTGTAGATGTCGCCAATCATTTAACTCAGCGCAATGACACAGCAGCCCGTAAAGCAGCTAAAGATCAAGCAGCTACCTACTATATGCCGTTCAAGGAAACGGAGCGAGATCATGCTCTAACATCGTTTCGAAGTCTTATGGAGACTGCTACCATTAGGCCAGCACAGGGTGTTGTCTTATGCCGATCAAAATCCCTAGCTGACAAATGGGCCGGCGAACTCGACGGCCAAGGTATTGGGGTCGTAAGATGGTTTGCTGATGCGGCAATCAGTCGTGACTTGAAAAAAAATTATTATCAATCCTTTGTTCAGGTATGCCAAGGTATAGTTGGACTTCTTTCAGATAAGCATGGTTCTATAGTTACGTATATTGTTCGTCCGACTGATAATCATATGCGTAGCGTAAGAAAAATTATCTGGTTATTTATGCGTGACGCGGCGACTGGACTTCCACCGGCGACGCTTGTCGCTAATAACGAATGGCATCACTTACTTAGCACCCGAGTTCAGGCACTCATTGCAATCCTCGTTACGAATTTTGGATTTGAAGCAGCACAAAATCTTGGCCGCAGGCTCGCCAAGACGAAGCTTGAGGCTCGTCCCTTGATTGCGATGCCTAGCCTTACAGCCGCTATCGATATGATTTTTCGTACCTCGACCGTACATAAGGTTAAGGGCGAAAGTTTAGAGGCTGTTCTCTATGTGGCGCAAAAGGGGCACGTTCGGGCATTGTTAGACGGCACCAGCACTGAAGAAGGCCGGATCGGCTATGTTGCCCTAACACGAGCAAGAAATCTCTTCGTTCTTGGCGTACCCGACAGCTGTGTCGCGGAATTCGAGGCTGAACTTCACGCGGCAGGCCTGCAGAGGGTCGGATTCAGAGAACAGCCCATCGAACCGCTTAGCGAAAGTTAAGCAGGCAGGCGGGTTCCGCCCTCATCGCGGACTTACAGGAGGTTTGGGGAGTTTCCCAAAAGCGGACGCGAGGATGCCCGCTTCTGGCTTCGGAAGATCCAAACAGGCCACCTGCAGACCTCAAATTTTTACTATTTGCTGCGTCACAGCATCGTAACGGAAAAGGTGGAGTTTTCCCTCTTCGATCAGCTTGGCTGCCTGCCCCACATGTTCGGGAAGAACATAAAACCACTCTTTCGGTGATACCTTCTTACCAAACCGGTCGACGATGAACAGTTCGGCTGGCCGCGCCGTCATAAAAAAACGATGCAACAGATCCTCAACCTTATGGCGAGACAGGTTTTTCAGGCTGTAGGTCGCCACAATCTCTACCGGTGCAAGCAGGAAGGTTGGGTCATTCCGGGCATCCGCCACCCGGCGGGCAACGTCCTGACTGGTGACACCAATCTTGTGCAG
>NZ_JAPIVJ010000027.1:0-15756 GCF_054182245.1 Komagataeibacter sp. NFXK3 | reverse complement strand
GGGACAAAGCCGCAGCTTCTGCGGGCCGCAAGACGCTCAATCTGTCGAAACAGGCTCGTGCCGCCTGATCGTTCCTTTATTGTTCATGCCAAACGTTGTTTAGCGTACCATCCACACGATGGCCTCAACTGCTGGCGGTTCTACCATCTGTCGCTGCAGCCCGACCTGTTTGGCGGCACCGCCCTGGTGCGGCAGTGGGGGCGGATCGGGACGGCTGGCCGGCAGGTCTGCGAACTGCATCATGATGCCGGGCAGGCGCGCGACGCCCTCGCCCGCCAGCTCCGGGCCAAGCGCCGGCGGGGTTACCGCGACAGGACGGTCGGATGAGCGGCACCTCAAAACCGGGACAGCGGGTGACCCCGGCAGGCGCCCCCGGCGGGATGCAGCTGTTCGACCGCGACGGGAGCCGCAAATACCTCACGGTTGCCGAGCGGGCGCGGTTCCTGCGCGCGGCCGAGCCGGCGCCGCGCGAGGCCCGCACGCTGTGCATGACCCTGGCCTGGTCGGGCTGCCGCCTGTCCGAGGCCCTCGCCCTGACGGCGGAGCGGGTGGACCTGGCCGGCGGCGTGCTGGTGTTCGCCACGCTCAAGAAGCGCCAGGACGGGATCTATCGCGCCGTGCCGGTGCCCCCGCCCCTGCTTGAGGCCCTGGACCTGGTGCATGGCATCCGCGAGGCGCAGCGTCGGCGAGGGCGTGGATCGGCCGTTCGGCTGTGGCCCTGGTCCCGCATGACCGGCTGGCGGGCAGTGCATGCGGTCATGGACGCCGCCGGCCTGTCCGGCCCGGCCGCGTCCCCCAAGGGCCTGCGCCATGCCTTCGGCGTCGCCGCCGTCTCCAGCGGCATCCCCCTCAACATGGTGCAGAAATGGCTCGGCCATGCCCAGCTCTCCACCACCGCCATCTATGCCGATGCCGTCGGCGCCGAGGAGCAGGATATCGCACGGAAAATGTGGGGGTAAACGAGAAATATCTCGTTTGGGGAAATATCCTATATTCAGATTGAATGAATATTCATTTCACATTTTATGTGGTTGACAAAGGCAAACATATTATGACATGAAAAGACGTTATTTTGAATATTCAAAAAGGATTAAAAAGTGATTATAGCAATAGGGAATACGAAAGGAGGGGTGGGGAAGACCACTTTAGCCGTTCAACTCGCCATAATCCGTGCCACTGCTGGTAGAGAGGTATGGCTGATTGATGGTGATCGACAGGGTACAGCTGCTGCTGCTATCGCAGCTCGTTCTGAAGCTGGAAAGCTACCTGGGATTGCTTGTGCACAGTATCCAGACGGCCCCAATCTACGTGCCCAAGTTCAGCAGCAGCGTGATAAATGGGATGATATTATCATCGATGTTGGCGGCCGAGATTCTACAGCGCTTCGTGCAGCACTCATTCTCGCTGATACGCTTCTGGTTCCGTTTGCGCCGCGTTCCTATGACGTATGGGCACTAGACGACATGGCTGCTCTCATTGATGAAGCACGAAGTGTTCGGGATGGATTGCGTGCTGTAGCTGTTATGAACCAAGCCGATCCAGGAGACCATTCAACGGATAATGCAGAGGCTGCTGCAGCAGTGAAAGAAGTGCCGCAATTCATTTATCTGCCGATACCAATTCGACGCCGCAAAGCGTTCAGTAATGCTGGTGGAGCAGGTCTGGCTGTTTCCGAACTGACGCCGCGAGACCCCAAAGCTGTCGCTGAAATTTCTGCACTTGCAAATGCTGTTTTTAATCCAATTTGAATATTCATAACATATTAAGGATAGATTAAATGGCAATTCATCGCAAAGCTAAACCAACGTCGGTAGAATCTGCTGCAGATGCTTTCGTTACTGGAGCTCCTGATGCAGGAAAAACAAAGCCTCTATCATACGACAAAGGGTTGCCAAAGGGACATAAACGCCAGATTAGTTTGACCATTGCTCCAGACTTGTTACGGCGTGTTGATGAACGCGCTGAAGCTATGGGAACAGGCCGAGCTGCGTTTATCAGTATGGCAATTTTCAAAGCGTTGGAAGAAAGTTAAAATGATATTTTAAGAATATTCAAAAAATATCTTAATGATAATTTACTGGGTTAATTTTAGAGCCACTGAACGCGCATATGTCTCCCTAAAGGGGATCTCGGCTTATGACACATAGACAGAAGGTGGCTGAGAAGACGAACAGGCCTTGCGTCATCGGTCGTATGCTGAACAACGTAGCAGGGACAGAGTGGGATCGGACGAATGAGCAAACGCAAACCACCATCAGAACAGAGTGAACTTGTCCTTTCTCCCACAACCGCACGTGTCATTCAGCTCTCGGCTGAAATTCAGGCAACTCCGCCTGATGAGATTGAGTTCATGCACACGGTGCTCTGCCAGGTTGGTCTTCCCCGTAAACGGACGAAAGAAACTCGCTTTGAACGAAACAATGGCAAGGCATCCCTGCTTATTACAGCAGGAGAAATGTTTAACGATGGCCATTGGGAAAAGCTCTTCGTCCCGTATGGAACCAAGCCACGATTGGCGCTTTTCCACATCAGCACCGAAGCGATCCGAACGAAATCGCGTATTGTTGCAGTCGGACGGACTATCAGTGAATTTATGAAACGCCTCAACATCAGCCAGAATGGTCCATCCCGTGAGGCATTTCGGGCACAGATGAACGCCTTGTGCGCCTGTGAAATGAAGCTCGGCTACGGGTCGCGCAATCTGAATGCCCGGCCGGTGGATGAATTCGATGCGTGGACCAAAAATCTCGCAAAAGATAGCACGATCGAGCTATCCGAAAAATTCTGGCAGGAATTGAAAGAAAATGCTGTCCCACTTGACCCTCGTGCACTTGAGGGTTTGCAGCACTCAGCTTTGGCGCTCGACATCTACACGTGGCTTGCCCATCGACTTCATCGGGTGCGGCGGCCTGGTGAGAAGCTTACTTGGGCCAACCTTCGTTTGCAGTTTGGGCAGGAATATACGGACGATAAGAATTTCAAGAAGGCATTCCTGATCGCATTGCGACAGGTTGCGGCGGTTTATCCAGATGCAAGGCTTGAACAGGTTCGGACGGGTCTAAGACTGATCGCATCACCGCCGCCCGTACCGCGGCAGACAATCATCGCCTATCAAAAAACCATCGGATCAGATACTTAATCAAAAAATCTGACAAAAATGAGCGGTGCAATTACCACCCGTTGACCACTGGCCCTGTCGACTGAGCGCGGTGCAATTACCACCCTTTTAGCAACGGCATCAACGGTTCAATTATAATGCAAGTGCTATCCTTTTGCGTCCGCTTCGATGTCAGAGGAAGGCGGTGTAATCACCACCCTTTTGGCATTTGCGGCGGCACTGAAAGCACGGTGCAATCACCACCCCTCTTGTTCTGCTCAAAGCCACCAAAAAATAGTGCGATTGCCACTGTTTCTAGGAGAAGGCCTCTCTCTGTGAATAGAAAAGTTATCCCGGTGCAATCACCACCCTAATACGGTGCAATCACCACCCGTAGACACGGTGCAATCACCACCCATAGGCACGGTGCAATCACCACCCCCCTAAAACCGATATGATTCCCGTTATCTAAACCGATAGGTTTTTCCGGTAGTTGTCCGATAATTTCTAACAAAATTGTGGATAAATATAAGACTTAAAATTTCGATCTAAATCACCGCCTCTTGGGGGCTACGCCCCCGCCGGCTCGCGGCCTACGGCCGCCCCGATCGCGCTTCGCGCGATCTCCCACCCGGCATCCCCCTGCTCGCCCTTTCAGGGCTGCGCTAAACGGACACGCCTACGGCGCGAAATCATAATCTGACGATGCGTTCCCGCATCGTCTCTCCACCAGCACCTTCCTCTCCCGCGTCGGCGCCTTCGGCGCCCTACGGGGCTCCCGCTCCGCGCTCGCCCGACGCCTGCAACACCAGAAAAACCGAGCAAGACCGTAATCTGCTCAAGACGCACCGGTGTTCAGGCGATCATTCAGCGGCTCACGTGTTGCAGCATGCCCGTCAGACGCCACAGGATGGCCGTACAGGCATTACCGTGTGTGGTGGCTAGTTTGTGTGGGCAGTAACGGGAATTGCGCTTTGTGCGGCCTCTCAGGGCGCTCTGCTAGCTTTATCAGGAATTGATGGGCTGTCCATTTCTGTCTGACCGTCCAGATATCCTCCTCCTGACTTTCAGCGGGATGGTTCTGATTGAAAAACCCAAGCGTTAGGGATATGGTGCATTATGCCGACGCTTCTACGCATCAATGGATTTCGTGTCGTGATTTACACGGCAGATCATGTGCCAATGCACGTTCACGTCATAAGCGCGGATGGAGAAGCGGTGATTGAAATTGGCAGGAAAGCCCGACTGATACGAGCAGGTGGCATGAAAGATAGGGTCATACAGGAAGCCCTTGTCATCGTGCAGGACCACGCTGAGATGTTGGCTGAAGCATGGGAGAAGATACATGGCGAATGACATGAACTATCAGGCCGCTCGTGAAGCAGACGCGCTTCATAGAGCGACAATTCCTCATGCGGTCTCCGCACGGTTTATCCGTGCTCGCCGCGCTCTTCACGTCACGCTCTCCAACGGTGTTGAGATGAGCGTGCCGGTGGATCTGTTACAGGATTTGCAGGACGCTTCCCTGAATGATCTGGCCGAGATCGAGATCACCCCGCTGGGTAATGGCCTTCACTGGCCCCGTCTCGACGCCGATGTTCTGGTCGAAGGTCTCATCCACGGTATCTACGGTTCCCGAAGCTGGATGGCAGCACAGATGGGACGCGTGGGCGGATCGTCCGCCAGCCAGGAAAAGGCAGCGGCAGCACGCCGGAATGGTGCTAAAGGCGGTCGGCCAAGGAACGTCGCGTAAGATAGTCACCGCCTTTCAGGCGGTAGGGAACTGTCGTGTCACGTCTGCTCGCTGCAACGACCATTCTCGCCGAAAGGGTGGACCGATACGGTCTACCCTTTGGCTGAAGGGGCTCGGGTTTTCCAAGCCCTTTGGGCATGCCCGCACCAGCGGTGCAATGGTGTATGAAGAACCTATGTCAGGTCGGGTCCAATGTAGTCCCGAATGCGGTGTCAGTCAGGTACCAGAACGGGGCCGAGACAGTGCCAAGAGGGGGTATGCAGTGGCTAGACAGAAGGAGATTGACCACCATGAGCAGAAAAACAGGTCCATGCCCTCGCTGCACAGTGACGAAGCGGTCGAGGATTTTGTCGCAACAGCCGATCTGGCCCGGTATGACCTGTCCGGTTTCAAGCCCATGCGCTTTGAGATCGAACCCAAGGCGGCCACCCTCAACATGCGCCTGCCGGCGTCCCTGCTGGACGCCGTGAAAGCCAGGGCGAAGGCAAAGGGCATCCCTTACACACGCTATGTGCGGATGCTGCTGGAGACCGATGTCGCACAGGCGCGGTAAAGCGTATTCAGACCAGAACAGAGGAGATCGGGCGATGTAGGTACGCCCGGGAATCACTCCGTGCGTCATGGAGGGGAAGTTCCCATGTCTGCACGCAAATACTCATAAACGACCCGGATACCTATCCTTGACGCACTGATGGAACGACTGTTTCACGACCCAACGGCTACCCTTGCGACGACCCATGGACATACTCGAAACCGACATTGCTCCTACCCATACGTAGCTGGTCTTCATACACCATTGCACCGTTGGTGCGGGCATGCGGAAACAGGGGCTGGAAAACCCTACCCCCTTAAGCCAGCGCGCGATCTATGGAATGCCAGGGTGCGCGGCCTGCCAGTCATCATGGGCCGCCTGCATCCTGATCCACAGATCAGGGCCATTGCCCAGCAGTTGACCCAGTCGTTCCGCCAGTTCGGGTGTAATGGGTTTTCGGGTCGCCAGGATCTCGTGGAGATGCGGACAGGATATGCCAGGGGCCTGTGCAATTTCTGACGTCTCCTTGAAGCCGGCAGGAATGACGTCCAGCCGTAGCAATTCCCCCGGATGGGTGGGGCAACGGTGCCTGTCCCGTGGCATCATGATTTCCTGGCGTGGGACCATCCTACTGGCCCGGTTCTGGCATGGGGAGCGGGTGATCGGTGCCGAGGCTATCAATCCAGGCTATGGCCGCTTCCGCACTGACCACACGGCCCGCTGCAATTTCTGCCAGTGCCTGACGCGTGGCTGCGTCCTTTTCCGCTTCCCGGTCGCGGTCGAACCGGTTTGTATCCGTCGCCATGTTCGTTTCCTTTCCAGGCTGCGGCCTGTTGCAACGATTATGAGCCACTTTCCTCAACGGGCATGAGGAATTCAACAGGGGAAATGTCCAGCACGCAGGCCAGTTCATAAAGGGTGACGACCGTTGGATTGCGAACCCCTTTTTCCAGGCCGCTGAGATATTGCTGGCTGAAGCCTGACCGCTCGGCAACCTGTTCCTGTGTCAGGCCTTTATTCCTTCGGATGCGGGAAAAATTCCATCCCACAAGGCGTCTCATGTCCATCAGGACATGCTGGCGTTTTACATACTATATTTTTATCAACTATAGTATGTAAATGCCCATTCAATGTCGTTCCCTTGGATATAGAGAGGCCAAGATGTCTGACTGCCACCCCGTTTCTGCCCCACGGATCTGCGTCCTGTCAGCTGCCGGTGGGTGTGGGAAAACCGTCATTGCCTTTCATCTCCTGGCACCTTTCCTCCTCAATCCCCTGCTGGTCTGCGTCAAGGAACGGATCGACTTTTCTGGTGGCCTCAGCCCGGATAACCTTCTGCTGGTCCGAAATGGGGACTTCGGGGTGGTTTTTGAGGAACTCACCTTGAATCAGGGCCGGCCCATCATCATCGATATCGACATGACCGCCCTGGAGGCTACTTGCACGAAGATGAAGCGCTTTTCTGGTGCTGACGAAGACATCGACGTTTTCCTGATTCCCTTCACGCCGGAAGTCTACAGTATACAGCGGATGATCTGGACGGTTCGGAAGCTCCGGGCCTGCGGTATTTCCGGACAGAAAATTATCCTGGTTCCCAACCGGCTGCAGGACAGGACAGTGTCCTCGCCGATCGAAGACGTGATGAAAATCTGCGAGGGGCCTGATGCTCCGCGTTTTTTCTGGGATGTCTTCGTGGAAGAGGACGAGATCTATAACCACTTCTTCAGGAAACAGGCTTCCTTCAGGTCGCTTCTGCCTTGCGAATTCTATCGTCAGAAGGCACGAGACAGGCACGCGACGCTGGAAGACCGTCAGAATTATGCATCCTATGCCGCTCTGGCCGCCAGGGCCGAACGCGTGGAACCCCGGCTGAAACAGACCTTTGCCCGTCTCATGGCCCATATCTCTCCAGGGCTGGCTGCAGCAGCCTGACAGACCACCTCATTGGCCCAGAGCAGAGCGATCTTCTATTGCCATGGCTTTGGCAGGGGGAGGGGGTTATCCGTCGCGAAGCTGGCGACCCATGCCTTTCATGGCCTCCCCACGGATCAGCAACCCGGCCTCTCTCCGGGCGAAAGACCATCGCGGACAGATCTTAATTCCAGACATGTTTTCGACGTTTGCGGCCATTCTATCGTATCGGTAACCCGACTATGGTCAGGACAGGCGTGACATGGGGATGGGTTCATTCTGTCAGAAGTTCGCAAATCGGCATTCATCAGGCGTGGCACCAGTTTCTCGTTTGGGCAGACAGCCTATCCCGACGGGGGAGAATTCCGCGTAACCAGCCGCGCTTATGCCTGTCTGCTCCTGCTGGAGACAGGCACCATGAGCACCGTGATCGATGGCGGCAGGCGGGAACTTCATGCCGGGGAATGTGGCATCTTCATCAACATTACTGGCCGGCGTTCCACCTATGCACCGGGCAGCCAGGTTCAGTGGTGTGAAACGCCGCTGCGGGAGTTACCTGCCCCTATAGAGCAGGATTTCCTGGGTGACCGGATCCGCGCCTCTCCGCGCATCCGCACGCTTTTCCGGGAAGGGATCGGGTGTGGTCCGTACGTCTCGCCAGCCCTCGATATGTTGCGCAACGCCCTGGGTGAGGCCCTGTTCGCGGCATGGCGCATCGAGGTGGGAGAAGGAATGGCCGGACACATGCCCGCGCCGCTTCTCGCGGCCAGATCCTATATCGATCTGCATTATGCCGAAAAGCCGGACCTTGAAACACTGGCTGCTGTGGCCGGCATTACGCCACCTTACCTGATAGACCTGTTCCGTCGGCATCAGGGCACCACGCCCATGCGCTACCTGCGGGCCGTGCGTGCACAGGCTGCGCTGCGCCTGATCCGGCATACCGACATGTCACTGACCAGCATTGCGGACAGTACGGGCTATGGATCTGCCTTCCACCTGTCGCGTGAGATCAGGCAGTTCCATGGCCTCAGCCCGCGCCAGATACGCCAGCAGGGCACTCATTCCAACCCGTCTATCCAGGCAGGTGACGCCGAACGCCTGCCTGCGGATAACCGGTTTTCTCCCGGTCCTGAGGTAAAAAGGAGCAGTCCCATGACCCATAACATTCCTGTTATCGACATTGCCCCCCTGCGCCAGGGTAACGATGCGGAGCGGGAGGCCGTGGCCAGCGCCATCGGCAGGGCCTGCCGCGAGACCGGCTTTTTCTACATTACCGGCCACGGGGTATCTCCCGATACGATAGCGAAGCTCTTCGAGGCCTCGCACACGTTCTTCGCCCAGCCCGCCGCCGCCAAGGAAGCCGTGGCCATGAGCCGCGTGGGCCGGAATCGGGGCTATGTGGGGCTGGGGGTCGAACGGCTTGATACGACTTCCCTGCCTGACCGCAAGGAGGCCTTCAACATCAGCCCTAACCAGCCCGGTGGCCAGGACGCATGGCCTGCTCTCCCGGGATGGCAGGATCTGATGATGGCATATTTCGCCACCTGCCTCGATATCGGCGCGGCACTGCATCGCGGTTTTGCCCGTGATCTGGGGGTAGATGAGGATTTCTTTGCCGATAAATTCAGGCACCCCATGGCCACGCTACGCCTGCTGCGCTATCCGCCCGCGCAACAGGCCAGCACGGCACCGGGGGCGGGTGCCCATACCGATTACGGCAATGTCACGATCCTTGCGGTTAATGGCGTATCGGGCCTGCAGGTACGTCCGCGCGGTAGCGACTGGACGGACGCCCCGCTGATTCCCGGCACGTTCATCTGCAATATCGGTGACTGCCTGATGCGGTGGAGCAATGATGTGTATGTCTCGACCCCGCATCGGGTACTGCGCCCTGCAGGCGAGCGGTATTCGATCGCTTTCTTCCTCGATCCCGATGCGGATGCATTGGTCGAGCCGATCGTAACCCGCTCCGGCGAGCATGCGCATTATCCGCCCGTCACCGGGCATGACTACCTGCAGGAAAGACTGCAAGCGACATACGGGCACAAAAACCAGCACCACTGAGGCGGAAGGCTTCCATAGTGCGGGTGGGTGGTCCGTGGGATGCGATCAGGAATGGCCGGTCGTAAGGCTGGCAGACTGGGCTGTGGAGGTGGGCCAGTGACTTTTTTTTCCTGTCCGACCGTTGTGAGGTGCCGGGACTGGAGAAAGACGTAGGCCATGAACAGACATATTAAAGGGGGGTCCGATTAACGACCCTGAAAATGGCGGATTTCCAATGATTTTCCATAATAGGGAGGATGAAATCGAAGGGTCAGGATCCAGAAAACCGACAGCTGCCCAGGCGCCAGGCGCAGCGGTCCTTGTCACCGGCCTGCGATAGGCCGTCACATGCACCCTTCTACGGCACTGCGGCCGCCTTATTGCCCTGGTTCAGGCAGGGGAAGGGGATGATCGGTACCGAGGCTGGCCGCCCATGCCTTCACCGCTTCACCACTGATGAACAATCCGGCATCAGCCTCGGCCAGTGCCCGGCGTGTCGCTTCGTTCTTTTCGGCTTCCCGATCGGAATGACCTGTTTCCATGATGGTGTTCCTCCCGGACCAGATCATCAGGCCCGTTCCGGTCTGTGTCCACGTGTTTCTGGTGACCGCAGCGCCCGAGAACCCTGTGCGTCATCGACAATGTCCATGTTCGATGGGATCAGGACGTTTCGCTGAAGCAGGGGAAGGGAGGGATATGAGTTTTCCGGCCACAGGAAACCCGCAGATAATTATTACGTTATCGTTACATAAGGCGGGCACAGATATACGCTCGCTCACCGCAATCATGGATGCCCGCCAGTGCGGAGAGATCACAGCCGATGAAATGATCGCCCAGATCCGGCTGATATCTCAACAGGAAGACTGAGTTTTTCTTGCTTCGGCAGAGAACATTGGGAGCCTGTGGTAGAATCCTGTCATCGGGAATTGAGTTAATCCGTTGCAGGAATGCGGGCTTGAAAAATCATACTGTTGTAACTACAATTCCGTAACTACTGGAGCGGATTGTGACCATATGGGTATGGGATCCTGAAAAGGATTCAAAAAACAGGGAGAAGCATAAGCTGCCTCTGGAAACCGGCAGGTTTGTTCTCGACGGCGATCCGCTCGCATTGTCTGTCCCTGATCCCCATCCAGATGGGGACAGGTGGCGAACCATAGGGAAGATACGGGGCATCACAACTCTCTTCGTCGTTCATACAGAACCCGTGGAAGACGAGGAGGATGGCGAAGAATACGGTCGTATTATCAGCGTAAGAAAGGCAACTGCCCATGAGCGCAAAGCATACGAAAATGGACTCTGAACTGCTTCAGGCGTTACGGGCTGTGGAGGCCATGCCTGACAATCAGATTGTGACGGATGATGAAGCCCCAGAAATTCGTGACTGGTCACATGCGGAACGGGGGCGCTTCTATCGACCCCGTAAAGTGCAGAAAACCGTGCGGTTTGACGCTGATGTCGTGGCTTTCTTCGAGAAGGACGGGCCTGGCTATCAGACACGTATGAATGATGCGCTGCGTGAAATTATGAATCGCGCCTTACGTAAGGCGCCCACGAAAACAGACGCGGGATCTGCACGATCTTCACGGCGCGGGAAGACGGTACACGCATAAGAGTGGCTCTGATCTTTCTTTGCCCACTTTCCTGCACGAGAAGGAGATCGACCACCATGAGCAGCAAAAACAGGTCCATGCCCTCGCTGCACAGTGACGAAGCGGCCGAGGATTTCGTCGTAACCACCGATCTGATCCGGTATGACCTGACGGATAGCCGTGACCAATGTACGCCTCGTTACCTTCCTGCGGTGTGCGAGAGCGTCCCCCTTATTGCCCGGGTTGTGGCAGGGGGAGCGGGTTATCCGTGCCGAGGCTGGCGGCCCATGCCTTCATGTCCCGTTTCTCCCGGTCTGGACCTTCAGGCCAGTTTCGGCCTGCGTCCGCGTTTCTTCTCTGGCAGGCGTGTGACCGGCACCCCAGTTCCTGATGTTTCCGAAGGGGCCGGTGTCTCCTTGACGGTCCGCCCCAGTCCGATCTCCTGTGCCAGGGCAGAACGTCGGGCTGCATAGGATGGGGCGGTCATCGGGTAGCTTTCCGGCAGGCCCCATTTCTCCCGATACTGCTCGGGTGTCATGCCATAGACAGTACGAAGATGGCGCTTGAGCATCTTCATTTTTTTTCCGTCCTCCAGACAGACAATGTAGTCTGGAAACACGGATTTCTTCACAGGCACGGCCGGCACCAGATCTGGTGTTTCGGTCATCGCCTGTCCCAGACTTCCGAGCGCCTGAAATACCGAGGCGATGAGGCCTGGCAGGGTCTCCGCCGGAACCGTATTGCTGCTGACATAGGCAGCGACAATCCGGGTCGTAAGCTCCCGCAGCGTGTCAGCTTCGGATGATCGTGTCTCGTGGTCAGTCATGGTCACGTCTGCCTGTTGTCCTGTCATGTTCCCGGTCCCTGTCGAAGGCATGAAGTCCCGCACGCCTCCAGCGTGTTTTCAGGTCAACCGGAGCAGTATCATTGCTGCCCTGGAGCTGTCCTGCAATATCCAGAAAAGTCCCGAGCAGGGTGGCGCGGTCATCATCGGTCAGATCGACCAGTCCCGCCTTCTGGACCAGGCCGCCCAGTTCAATCAGATGATGGGTGCGTTCCCGTCGCGCCTTCGCCCAGTCGCGCATGTCGGTGCGTGCCTTTCGTGCCTGATGGCGATGGATCAGGGCTGTCTGCTTCCTGATCCGTCTTTCAAGCGCCAGCAGATACGTTCTGATCGTTTCCAGTTCCTTTCCGGCCGCCCTTTTTTGCGCCGGCCTGAAAGAACGTTGTCCCCCGTTCGGTCCACCTCGCGACGGCTTCTGGTTTGCCGTCCGCCTGTTCGACAGCCGCAAGCAGCACCCCGGCCAGCGCCTCGATCGACAGGGTATCGGCTCCCGTCGCCTCGACCAGTTCACCGAGCTGGAGGGTTTTTTGCGCCTTAAGCTGCCTGGTCTTTTCCTGAAGCGCCTTCAGTTCCGCATCAATGTCCCGTGGCCTGCGCATTTCCGGTCCTCTGTCCTGCTGGTCTGTGCCATACTCTACCACACAGGCGAGAACCGCGTCACTCATCCAGAGCAATCAACCCTTGTGGCACAGTAAAATGTGAGTGCGCGCTTATACGTCACTTCGTGACGTGCGCTTAAGTGGTGTGATAGGATCGCACTCATGGCGATCTATCACCTGCATGCAAAGGTCATCAGCCGCGCCACCGGCCGGAGCGCCGTGGCGGCGGCGGCCTATCGCGCGGCATCCCGCCTGCATGATTTGCGGCTGGATCGCGACCATGACTTTTCCAACAAGAGCGGCGTGGTGCATTCCGAGATCCTGCTGCCCGATGGCGCGCCGGAACGGTTTCTTGATCGTGCGACCCTATGGAACGAGGTCGAGGCGATCGAGAAGCGCAGGGATGCCCAGCTTGCCCGCGAGGTGGAGTTTTCAATCCCGCGTGAAATGACCCAGGCGCAGGGGATCGCGCTGGCACGGGATTTTGTGCGGGAGCAGTTCGTGGAACGCGGCATGGTGGCCGATCTCAATGTGCATTGGGATATTGGCGAAGATGGACAGGCGAAGCCCCATGCGCATGTGATGCTGTCCACGCGGCGGATCGAAGTCAGAACCGGAGAGGCTGTGCATGGAAGACGAAACGGAATCCCGCATCCTGAACGAGGCGGCGGGGGCGCATACGACATCACGCCGGATCCTGGACCTGATGGAGCAGAAAGGGGAGGACGATCCACTCAAGCTCATGATCCGTCTGCTGACGGAAATTCGGGAGACGCAGCGCGGCATCCTGCTGAAGCTCTCGACGCTGGAGAAGCGCTTGCAGCGGCTGGAAGAACAGCGCGACTGATTGCTGCGGCACGGTTGCGGCATGAAGGCCTGGGGCTGGCGCAGGATCAGCCTTCCATCGGGTTCGGTGCGAAAGAGCGTTCATGGAATGACAGGGATCTGCTGCTGACGTGGCGGGAGCGGTGGGCGTCGCTCGCCAATGAACGGCTGGCCGAGCTGGACCTGGATGTGCGGATCGACCATCGGTCGTTCGCCGCACAGGGGATCGACCTTGAGCCACAGAACAAGATCGGTCCGGCCGGGATGCGCCGGGAAGAGCGGGGCGAGGACGCGGAGCGGGTTGCCGATCATCTGGAGATCGCGCGGTGCAATGGCGAAAGGTTGCTGGCCGAGCCGCATGTGGCGCTGGAGGCGCTGACGCGACAGCAGAGCACGTTTACCCGGCGGGACCTGGCGCGGTTCGTGGACCGGCATACGGCAGACGCAGAACAGTTCAGTGCTGTCATGGTTCGGGTGGAGGCGTGTCCAGAGTTGGTCGCGCTCGGGAAAGATGGTCATGGGCGGGAACGGTTCTCCACACGGGAGATGATCGGGGTCGAGCAGCGTCTGGAAGAGGCATCGCTCGCGATGGGGCAGTCCCAGGGGCATGTGGTGCCGCTGGCGGTGCGTCGGGCGGCGATGGCGCGGGACGGGCTTGGGGACGAGCAGGCGCTGGCGGTGGGCGAGGTCACGAAGTCCCGCGACCTGTCCGTGGTGGTCGGGTATGCCGGGACGGGGAAGAGCACCATGCTGGGTGTCGCCCGCGCGGCATGGGAAGAGGCCGGGTATCGGGTACGCGGGGCGGCGCTGTCGGGGATCGCGGCGGAAGGTCTGGAAGCGGGGTCCGGGATCGAGAGCCGGACGCTGGCCTCCCTGGAGCGTGCGTGGGAACGTGGGTTCGACCTGCTGGAGCGCGGGGACGTGCTGGTGGTGGACGAGGCCGGCATGGTGGGGTCACGGCAGATGGAGCGGGTGCTGTCGGCCGCGCGCGGTGTCGGGGCAAAGGTGGTGCTGGTAGGTGATCCCGAGCAGTTGCAGGCGATCGAGGCCGGCGGTGCGTTCCGGGCGGTGGCCGAGCGGGTCGGGTCGGTGGAAATCACGACCGTGCGCCGGCAGCGTGAAGGCTGGCAGCAGGTGGCCACGAAGGAGCTGGCGACCGGGCGGACGGATGAGGCGCTGGGGCGCTATGAGGCGGCCGGCCTGGTGCGCGGTCATGACACGCTGGAAGAGGCGCGGGCCGGGGTGGTGGCCGGATGGGATGAAGCGCGTCAGGCCGCGCCAGAGGAAAGCCAGATCATGCTGGCGCATCGGCGTGTCGATGTGCGGGCGCTGAACGAGGCGGCGCGGGAGATCCGGCGGGACGCGGGTGAACTGGGTGATGATGTGCTGGTGCCGACCGCCCAGGGCGAGCGGGTGTTCGCGGACGGGGAGCGTATCTACTTCCTGCGCAATGACCGGGAGCTGGGGGTAAAGAACGGTACGCTGGGGACGGTGCGGGGTATCGTGGGGTCGGCTGAGGCTGGGGATCTGGCGTTATCGGTCCAGCTTGATGGGAAGGAGGGAGCCGGACGTGGCCGGGTCGTGTCCGTGTCGGTGGCGGATTATGACGCGCTGGATCATGGCTATGCCGCCACCATCCACAAATCGCAGGGTGTGACGGTGGACCGGGCGCATGTGCTGGCGACGGGGAGCATGGACCGGCATGGGGCCTATGTGGCGCTGTCGCGCCATCGGGAGAGCGTGTCCGTTCATTGGGGCCGGGATGATGTGGGCGACCGGGACGGGCTGGTGCGGCGGCTGTCGCGCGAGCGGCTGAAGGATACCACGCTGGATTACCCGCATGTCCGGGATCGGGATGCCGGGTTTGCGCGACGGCGCGGGCTGCATGTCCCCGAGAGCGAGATCGTGGTGGAGCGCAGCGAGACGGCCTCTGGCCCCCAGAAGGACAGGCAGGCCGAAGCTGTCCATACGCTAGATCCGGCACCGGCGCAGCGGAAACGCGGGATGTTCGACGGGCTGGACCTGTCCGTGCGGGGGCGTGGCCAGACGGCGGAAAAAGACGTGTCGGCCGGGGTGGATGCCGGGGCCAGTAAGGGGGAAAGTGGGGTTGAGCGTGAAGCTCCCGCCTCGCCCTTTGCCGGGTTGCGGCTGCCGCGTGTGCAGCGCGCGCAGGTGCCTGCCGGGCTGGGCGGGTTTGTGCCGGGTGGTGATCCGCTCCACCAGGCGGTGGAGCAGTATGCGCGGGCGGTGCGGGACATCGGGCGCATGGTGGAGCAGGAGCTGCCGGTGCTGGAGCACCAGAAGAAGGCATGGCTTGACGCCAGCACGGCCCTCGAACGGCTACGGCCCGGGGCGGTGATCGCTCTGGAAACCGCCGTGAAGCATGAGCCGGAGATCCGGCAGGCCCTGTACGGGCTGGAAGGGCCGGCACGGGCGCGCAGGCTGGTCGAGGGGCTGGAACACGAGGACAAGGTGCGGCATTCCCCCGAGTTGCGGGCGGCGCGGTTCGTGAAGGCGTGGGACGGGCTGAGCCGCGAGCAGCAGGGTGTGGCGCTCA
>NZ_JAPIVJ010000026.1:0-16651 GCF_054182245.1 Komagataeibacter sp. NFXK3 | reverse complement strand
GCGGCGAAGGTCAGCAGACAGGGCTCGGGTCATACGGGCCGGCCTCCATACCGGCACATAGTATGAATCAGATTTCGACCAGTATGGGAATCTTAAAATGAACCTATTAGATCAGATTATGCTCTAGCGCACCGGCCATGCCAATGAACCGAAATGGCGTCCGGTTACGGCATGGCGCTGGAATTCAGTCGATATCGGGCGGTCCCCGCAACGGCGGCAGAAGACGAATGGCATATACAGGTGGAGCGCGTGGCTGCTGCGGACGGCGTCGCATGGATATCCACGCCATGGCCACAAACGGCAGGAATGGGAGATCCCCATGAAGCATGACGGGGATATGCAGCAGCGGACACAACGGACACGAAGCATCGTGATGATGAGATGATGTGTGACAGGCCTGTGCATGATGCACATGCAGCATATGGGCCATGGCGACAGGCGTGGCAGGGCTGTCGGCGGTCCTACACGATCGTGCCTCGACCGGGGCAGCAATGTCTATCCCGGTTAGTCGCTGGATGGTGAGGCGAGGCGTCTCATCAGGCAGCGTCTGGCTCTGGATGAACAGCTGTCCAAGGAAGCCGAGGAAAACGATGGCGACAACAAGCCAGCGACCCATCCGGGGTCGTGCCGCAGGAGCGATGCCATCCGTCATAGGTGAGGGGCAGATTCCTCTTATTTCAACACGCTAACTGGAACAGCATCTGGGGCATTGATTGTCAACTGCATTCGCATCCGGAGACTGCGTATACCTGACATTACCGGACAGAAAAGCACAGCAGGTAATGGCCTGAGAACCCCGCAGTCGGCCTTGTCGTAATGAGATATTAGGAGGAACCATAAGGAACATCACTTCAAATTTCCACGCCAAAGAACGTCCCATAAGAAATCTTATGCCAACAAGTTGGATAGTTTTAACCTCATCTTGCTGTCGGTCACGTATCCTAGTAGACCAGATTCTTGTTATGATCCTACACTGTAAAAATATAAGGCGACATACATCAAATAAAAAATAGGTAAACGTCTTATATTGCGTGATGGGAACTGCGTAAATCAGAAACTCATAAAATAAATATTTCAAGTTAATTGCTTCAATTATACATCTCACCGAGAAATTCCCGCAGAGCCGGTTCAAAATTCTGATTTTCGTGCCCAGGCCTGGTAAGCTTAAGGAGCGCGAAGCGCTGTAGGACCGACAGATGTCCCCACTGTTCGGGCGTGGGTGCCCTCAACCCACTGGATTGCGCTTTCAGCGTGATCGCATCGGGCACGCCAACAGCCAGTTGCCAGACTTCCATCCGGGCCGGTGGAAGCAGTTTTGGCTCTTCTCCCGCCCGGGTCCTGATCAGGTGCAGGAGGAACGACCGGTATGCCGCCCGTTCCGGCGGCATGGTGGCGGGGCGGTCCACCAGTGCCTGCCTGTCGTGCTGCGTAAAACGGCTCCACTGGCGCAGGCTCAGTTTTACACCGCACAGATCCAGCTTCATGCGCACGATCATGGGAACGCAGCGTAATGACAGGGTAAAATCCATTTCGAAATTGAACAGCATGGTTTCCCTCCCCCGCACGGTTCACAGTGATCGCGCGCAGGCAGGGGCAGGATCGGCGGGCACGGGACCGATCCAGCGCATGAGCATCTGGTGTTCGGCATTGTCCACCCACCCCAGCGCCGTCATATCGCTTATGATCCAGTCAAGGTCGGACGGCAGCAGGCTGCCCCCGGCAAAGGTCACGCATTCGCGTGCGTCCCCACCGGGCAGGATGGCCTCCGTCGCCGCCAGCGGCAATGTCAGCCCGCCATCCGCAACGGGGGCCGCCAGTGCGCGTGCGATGTCCGCGCGGCGACCCGGCTGCTGGCAGAACGCAATCGCGTCCCGCAGGGCATGCGACATGCGGCGACCCGTCGCATCGCACGACAGGAGTTTCCCCGATGCGACAATGATCTTTTCAACATGGTCGGGCAGGACGGTGGCGGATCCGCCCACGCGAAAGGCAAGTCCGCGTTGTTCTGCCTCCGTGCCCCATGGCGGACCGACACAGCCGCCATCAATCGCGTTTTCCGCCAGCGCATGGATCATGTCGGTCGGGGGCATGACAGAGAGGTCGATTTCATCCTCCATGCTGACATCGATCATCTTCAGGAAACGCCGGAGGATGAGGAGATGGGTGGAATACATATGCACGACGGCGATACGCGGCTTTCTCCCGATGCTCATGGCCCACAGGTCAAACGCCTGCCGCCCCGGGGAGCCGGCATTCCATGTGCCTTCCACCGGGTTGGCGCCACGCAGCATGATCGTGTTGCCACTCCGACTGATCCGGCCTAGCGGGCGTAGCCCCGTGTCATGCCCGCGCCGCCCGAGCGCGGTCATCATGGCCAGCGGCGCGAAAATGACGGCCGCATCCAGCCGGTTCCATGCCAGACCATCGGCGATGTTGGCCCAGGATGGGGAGACGACGATCTCGGTTTCCAGTCCATGTCGGGCAAAAATGCCCTGGTGCCGCCCCATGATGACTGGTGCGCTGTCAGCCAGCTTCAGCACGCCGATCCGTAACGGTGTGTTCATGATGCCTCATCCTTTTTCTGCGATGCCAGATACTCCCCGGCGACGGCTGCGATGCGACGCGATGTCTGCATGGCCCGGCGCTGGAACCACCGATAGGCCTGCGCTTCGCTGGTTTTTTCATTTTTCATGAAACATCTCTTGGCCTGTTCGATAATCCTACGCTCGGCAAGCACACGCTGCGCTTCGGTCAGTTCATCGCGTGTGCGGCGAAAGCGGGCATACAGCGCGATGGCGGCACGCAGCAGCGGCTTTACATCACGGGGTAGTGCCTCAAGCACGTTGTAGGAACATATGCCCGTATCAAAGGCCGTTTCCATCAGTTCCACATCGTCCTCATCCACAAACAGGGCGACCGGTCGTTCCTGTGCCGAACAGGACAGGGCGCGAATACTGTCCAGCGCGTCACGGTCGGCCCTGTTCATGTCAACCAGCACGACATCGGGCCGACAGGCCCGCACGGCATCGACCAGCGCCGTGCCGGGGGGAACGGTCAGGACATCCAGCGACGCATCGGCGTGCAACGTCTCCGACAGGGCATGGCCCCTGCGGGGGTTTTCGTCCGCGACCAGCACCCTCAGGCGCGTGCCGGGCACCATGTCCTCACACATCAGTACACATCACGCAGATAGCGGCCTTCGCGTGTCAGGTTGCTTACGAATGCATCCGCATCGCCAGATGACAGGTCACCGTGACGGGCCACGATCCGGCGCAGTGCCGCATCGACATCCCGCGCCATGCGGGTCGCATCACCGCATACATAGATATAAGCTCCATCGCGCAGCCAGTCCCTCAATTCGCTGCCTGCGGCTTCCATCCGGTCCTGCACGTACACCCTCTCGGGCTGGTCACGTGAAAAGGCGGTATCAAGGCGCGTCAGCACCCCGTTTGACAGGTAGGCGTCCAGTTCATCATGATAGTAGAAGCCTTCCGCCGCGTGGCGTTCTCCGAAAAACAGCCAGTTCCGGCCCGAAGCCTGCCGTGCCGCGCGTTCCTGCAGGAACCCCCGGAATGGCGCAATGCCGGTACCGGGGCCGATCATGATCATGGCGGCGGCATCATCTGCCGGCAGCCGGAAATGCGTGGTGGGCTGGATGAAAACCGGCACGTCCGCCCCCGCTTCCAGCCCCGCCAGCCAGTTCGAGCATATGCCCGGCCATGGCGTAAGGCTGACCCCCATTGTCAATTCCACCACCCGCCCGGATGCCTGTGGCGAGGAGGCGATCGAGTAAAGCCGCGGCTGCATGCGCCGGAACAGGCTTGGTATGTCCTGCGCCGTGACCGACAGCACTGCATCGTTCAGCAGGTGGGGCAGGAAACCCGGCGCACAACCACCCAGTGCTTCCAGCATGGCCGGGTTGGGGCGGCTCAGGTCAAGGTGGCGCGTAAGGGCTTCGCGCAGCCCCACCGTTCCGCAGCCGCGCAGCACGACGGGCGTCTCTTCCGGCAGGCGCAGCGCGCGCAGGGCCGCCTGCACATGGACCGCCGGGTTGCTGGGCCATATGCCCAGCGCATCGCCGGGGAGCCAGTTCAGTTCCGTTCCACTCACATCCAGGCCGATGCGCCGCGTATCCCTGTCGCACCCTGCGGCGCACAGGCGCTCGTTGATGGACAGCCGGGCCATGACCGGGGCCTCCCGCGTGCCGGAAACCGGGGGCGATGGTGCTTCCACCGGCGCGGGCGGGGCAACCTGCCCACCGGTTGCGACCTGCGCAAGGGCCGTAAGCATGGTTGTCCGCCACGTCTCGACCGTATCCTCGAAATCCGGCTCGCAGTCCACGCGTTCCACGAATGGCGTTGCCCCCAGTTCCCGCAGGCGTCCGTCCAGCGCACGGCCGAAACCGCAGAAACTGGCATACGAGGAATCCCCCAGTGCCAGCACGGCAAATATCAGGCCGGGCATGGGGGCCTGGCGTTCACGCAGCATGTCCCAGAACGGAGCGGCGCAGTCTGGCGGGTCTCCGTCACCGAAGGTGGATACCACGAACAGCGCCGGCCCTGCGGCGGTGATGTTTACATCAAATGCATCAAGGCATTTTCCTTCCGCCGCGTGGCCGGCTTCGCGCAGCCAGCCAACGATCGTGGCTGCCAGTCCTTCCGCCCGCCCGGTCTGGGATGCCCACCATACGCTGATACCCGGCGTGGCGGCCGCAGGCGCCGGCATGGTCCCGCCGCCTTCACCCGGCTGCATGCGGCTGTACAAGCCTGCAAAAATACCGCTGATACGGGCGCGCGCCTGTGCCGGCAGAGGTGCCGATGCGGGCAGCACGGGTACCTCGCCCACGCCCGGCGGGGCCATTTCCAGCCCGTCAAGGAACCCGGACAGCCATGCCCGTCCCTCCTCGGGCAGGGTTGCGGCAACGGACTGGTCCGGTCGCTCCAGACCGAGATGGCTGGTAAGGGCGCGCAGCATCATGGCGGCCTCTCCTTTCCTGACTGGTTCCACATCATCGGCGGCCGGGCGTGCGGCCTGTTCCACCCGTTCCAGCGCCACCGCGCAGAGTTTGAAGCCGGGTTGCAGCGAAATCGGGTCAACTGCGTCCGGTGTGAGGGAATTGACCGTCAGATCCGGCCCGAAACGGTCATTCCAGTGGAACGGGGCAAAGCAGGTGCCGGGCCGTACCCGCGCGGAGATCTGGACCGGCAGGACGATCCGCCCCCGGCGTGACGTGATTTTTACGCGATCATCCTTTAACAGCCCAAGCGCATGGGCATCGGGCGGGGCAATTTCCACAAAGGGGCCGGGATTCAGGCGGTTCAGGCTGTCCACGCGCCCGGTCTTGGTCAGCGTATGCCACTGGTGCTGCAGCCTGCCACTGTTCAGCACGAAGGGGAATTCCTCATCCGGCCATTCGTCGGGCCGCATCCATGGACGGGCAAAAAAGACCCCCTTCCCGTCTGGCGTGGCGAAGACGGGGCCGGTCCCGTCAGGAGACAGGTAACGGATCGGATGCCGGTCCTGCATGTCGCCTGCGGGCGCGGGCCACTGCACCGGTCCGTTGCGCAGCCGCGCGTGGCTGACGCCCGCGATGTCATAGCCGGTTTTGGGGTTGCTGAACCGGCTGGCCTCGGCAAACACTTCGGCGGCGGATGTGAAGGCGAAATCCTTCCCATACCCCATGGCGCGCGCCACGCGGGCGATGATGTCCCAATCGGGCAGCGCCTCGCCCGGCGGTGGGACCGCCTTGCGCGCAAGGGTCATGGTACGGTCGGAATTGACCTGCACGCCGTCCCCTTCGGCCCACAGGGCGGCGGGCAGCACGATATCGGCAAAGCGCGTCGTCTCGCTATCCGCGAACGCATCCTGCACGATCACGCATTCCGCGGCTACCAGCGCCCGGACCACATGGCGGCGATTGGCAACGGTGGCGACGGGGTTGGTGCAGATGACCCAGCATGCCCGGATGTCACCGCGTTCCATCGCCTCGAACATGGCAATCACGCCATTGCCCCCGGTGTCGCGCAGGGTGCCGGGGGGTAGCGCCCACTGTTCTTCGGTAAAGGCGCGGTCCGCCGCCACCAGTGCGCTGCGCTGCCCCGGCAGGCCCGGCCCCATATAGCCCATTTCACGCCCACCCATGGCGTTGGGCTGTCCGGTCAGTGAAAACGGCCCGCTGCCGGGGCGGCAGATGGCGCCGGTGGCAAGGTGGAGGTTGCACAGCGCGTTGGTGTTCCATGTCCCGGCAACGCTCTGGTTCAGGCCCATGGTCCACAGGCTCATCCACTCCCCGGCCTCCGCGATCCAGCGCGCGGCGGTCAGGATGTCCTCGACCGGCAGGCCGGTAATTTCGGCCACGGTCGGGGGGGCGTAGTCATCCAGAAAGGGTTCCATCGTCTCCCACCCTGTCGTGTTCCGGGCGATGAATTCCCTGTCGATCGCATCGTTCTGGACCAGAAGGTGCAGCAGGCCGTTGAGCAGCGCCAGATCCGTGCCGGGACGGATGGGTAGGTACAGGTCGGCCTTTTCCGCCGTGGCCGTCTGGCGTGGGTCAACCACGATCAGGCGCGCCCCTGCCCGCTTGCGGTCCATCAGCCGCAGGAATAGGATCGGGTGACAGTCGGCCATGTTGGCGCCAATGACGAAAAACAGGTCAGTGCAGTCGAAATCCTCATAACTGCCCGGCGGGGCGTCGGCGCCAAGCGACAGCTTGTAGCCGGTGCCTGCGGCGGCCATGCACAGGCGGGAATTGGATTCAATATGCTGGGTGCGGACAAACCCCTTGGCCAGCTTGTTGATCAGGTACTGTGCTTCCAGCGACATCTGCCCCGAAACGTAAAAGGCGATGGCGTCGGGTCCATGTTCATCAAGGATGGCGCGCAGACGTGCCGCCGTGGCGTCGATGGCCTGCTGCACGCCCGCAGGTGCGGCCTGTTCCCTGCGCCGGGGGCGGATGGCGGCATGGCGCAGGCGCTGGTCGGACAGGAGCGGCCGGTCGCACGAACTGCCCTTGGTACACAGGCGGCCGCCATTCGCGGGGTGCGCGCCATCGCCCCGCACTTTTGCAATACGGCCGTTCTCCACCTCCAGTATGACCCCACAGCCCACCCCGCAATAGGGGCAGACCGTGCGGATGTCCTCCCGCGCCATGGGATCAGGCCGGAATGGGTTCCGGCGTGGCTGTAGCCGTCCGGGCCCGGATCGCCACTTTCCCGTTTTCCACGCGGGCGTCCCATGTCCGCAGCCGGACGGCGGGATCCTCCAGGCACTGTCCATCTTCCAGACGGAAATGCTGTTTGTAGAGCGGGGAGGCCACCACCACCTGTCCCTTCAGGTCGCCCATGATGCCGCGCCCGATTACATTGGCGTTTGAAAACGGATCATGGTTGTCGATCGCATAGACCCGGGCGGGCACGCCCTGCGTTGCAGGTAGGTAGAACAGGGCAATCTGGCTTCCGTCATGCCAGGCTACGACACCTGATTTTGCCACCAGGTCATCAAGTCCGCACAGTTCGGTCCAGTCATGCGGGCCGGCTGATGCTACGGTTTCGGGCAGGTTTTCGGCCGGACGGACCTGATCGCGCTCGGGAATGGTGCGGATGTTCGGGTCGGGGCGGCTGTCATTGACGAAGGTGCGGAACCGCTTGAGTTTTTCACGGTCCGTCAGCGCGTCGCGCCACTCGCAGTGATAGTGGTCCACCACCATCTGCATCTGCCGTTCCAGTTCCGCGCAGATGCCAAGGCTGTCGTTGATGATGACATCCTTGAGGTAATCCAGCCCGCCTTCAAGATTTTCACGCCAGACCGAGGTACGCTGCAGCTTGTCCGCTGTCCGGATATAGAACATCAGGAAACGGTCGATGTATTTCACCAGCGTCTGTGCATCGAGATCAGTCGCGAACAGTTCCGCATGGCGCGGGCGCATGCCGCCATTGCCGCAAACGTAAAGATTCCACCCATTCTCGGTTGCGATCACCCCCACATCCTTGCTCTGTGCCTCGGCACATTCGCGGGTGCAGCCGGACACGGCGAATTTGAGCTTGTGCGGCGAACGCAGGCCCTTGTAACGGTTTTCCAGATCCAGCGCCTTGCCCACACTGTCCTGCACGCCATAGCGGCACCATGTGCTGCCAACACAGGACTTTACGGTCCGGGTGGACTTGCCATAGGCCTGCCCGGTCTCGAAGCCTGCTTCCAGCAGTTCAGCCCAGATATCGGGCAACTGGTCCAGTTGCGCACCGAACAGATCGATACGCTGGCCGCCAGTGATCTTGGTATAGAGACCGTATTTCTTTGCTACCTGGCCCAGGACAATCAGCTTGTCCGGTGTGATCTCACCGCCCGCAATGCGGGGTACGACCGAATAGGTGCCGTTTTTCTGCATGTTGGCCATGAACGTGTCGTTCGTGTCCTGCAGCGGAATATAGAGCGGGTCCGTAATCGGCTTGTTCCACGCCGATGCCAGGATGGAACCGACAGCGGGCTTGCAGATATCGCAGCCCAGGCCACCATTGCCGTATTGCGTCATCAGGTCTTCAAAAGTCTGGATTCCATGCACACGGACAAGCGAGTACAGTTCCTGCCGCGTGTAGGAGAAATGTTCGCACAGGCTGTGGTCCACCGCAATGCCGCGCGCTTCGAGTTCGGTCTCGAACACGTTCTTGAGCAGGCCCGAACACCCGCCGCAGCCGGTACTGGCCTTTGTGTACTGCTTCAGGGCGGCAATATCCGTACAGCCGCCTTCAATGGCGGTGCAGATCGCCCCTTTCGTCACGTTGTGGCACGAACAGATCATGGCCGTATCGGGCAGCGCGTCAGCGCCCAGCAGGTCCGCTCCCTCCCCACGCGGCAGGATCAGGGCCGCGGGGTCCGCCGGGGGTTTGATGGCGTTCTGTACATATTGCACGATCGTGTCGTAATAGGCGTTATCCCCCACCAGCACGGCCCCGATCACACGACTGCCATCATCCGAGAGCACAAGGCGGCGGTAGGATCCGTCCACTTCCCCGATGAAACGGTAGCTCCGACTACCCGGTGTCGCGCCATGCGCATCGCCAATCGAGCCGACATCCACACCCAGCAGCTTGAGCTTGGTGGACATGTCCGCACCGGTAAAGGCAGCTTCTTCTCCCGCCAGGGTGGATGCGAGCGTGCGCGCCATGGTGTAGCCCGGTGCCACCAGGCCAAAAACCTGCCCGTTCCAGCACGCGCATTCCCCGATTGCGTAGATTGCCGGGTCGGACGTACGGCATTGCCCGTCGATCACAACACCGCCGCGCGGACCGATGGCAAGCCCGCAGTCACGTGCCAGCTTATCCTGCGCGCGGATGCCTGCGGAAAAGACCACCAGATCGGTTTCAAGGAATGTACCATCGGCAAAGACAAGGCGGTGACGATGTGTCTCGCCCGCGGTGATCTGCTGCGTGGCATGGGATGTAAGCACTTCGATCCCCAGTGCCTCGATCCGCTGCTTCAGGGCCTGACCACCATCATCATCAAGCTGCACGGGCATGAGGCGCGGCGCGAATTCCACAACGGCCGTGGACAGGCCCAGCCCCGACAGCGCATTGGCTGCCTCCAGCCCCAGCAGGCCGCCGCCAATGACCACGCCGTGCGATGCGCCCTCTGCTGCAGCCCGGATCATGTCAAGGTCATCCAGCGTGCGATAGACCAGCCCCGCTGTGCCTGTATTGCCCGGAACCGGCGGCACGAACGGCGTGGAACCAGTGGCAAGGATCAACGTGTCGTAAGGTAGCGGGCCTTCGGCGCTTTCCACCATCCGGGCCGCGCGGTCGATGCGGGTCACCCTGACGCCACGGTGCAGGGTCAGGCCGTGGTGGGTATGGAAATCATCCACATGCAGGCGCAGCGCCAGCGCGTCGCGTCCGCTCATATATTCGGTCAGGTGCACACGGTCATAGGCATCGTGAAGTTCGTCACCAAAAATGTGAATCGCGCAGTCCTCATGCAGACCATGCGCCACAAGTTGTTCGGCACAGTAATGGCCAACCATACCGTTGCCGATGATGACGATGTTTCGCGTTCCGGTCATGTTCGTTTCCCCTATCGTACAATCGGCTGTCAGAATTTGAATTCCATGGTCTGCATGTAGAATGCCCCGTCCTTCGCCCCCGCACGGTGCATCCCCTGCGATGCGACGAAGCCTGCGATATCGTGCGTCCATGTCCAGTGGGGCGCGAAATTCCACGCAAGCTGTGTCTGGGGCGTGGTGCCAATGAACCCGCCCAAAAGCCCGTTGCGCCAGCTATAGATCTTGCCGGTGCCATACACTGCATCCTGCGTGCTTTCGCGCCAGAAAACGGGAACATGCAGCTTGAGACGCAGGTTCGCCAGTGGCGCTGCCGTAATGACCGGCCCGATGCCGACGAGGTTCTGCGATGTCAGGGCCAGTGTCACGTCATTATAATACGGCAGCGGGAAATAGGGCGTAGCAAATGTGCCGACCGCGCCATCCTGACTATGGTAGGACCCGCCTGAAAACAGGTCGCCCTGCAATGCGATGGACGGTTTTGCCTTCAGGCTTTTTGCCGTCCATCCCAATGTCCCGTTAACGGCATAGGCGCGCACTGCGCGTGTTGCGCCCCCGCTGGCGGGACGGAATTCGCCGCCCTGGAACACGCCCGTCAGGCTGATATCGAAGGGGCCGACATTCCCCCACATGCGTGCACCGATATTGTCGCGGCGGGTCGATCCGGCCTGCGTGCCCGTTGTGGTGGCCAGCGCCGCCGATGCACCGTTGAACAGGTAGCCAATGAAGAACACATCAGCAAAAACCTGGCTTTTCTGTCCCATGACCGAAAACTTCGGCAGTGCCGTGGACGTATAGATCCCATACATCCGGGCGTTGTAGTTCGTGCCGTCGGCAAAGACATTGCGCGGCAGCTTGTTGGTCTGCATGAAGTCAAACAGGTCCAGCCGGAAGGATTTCCACACCGCATAGCCACGGAATCCATCCCATGACTGCTGTGCGTTGGTCAGGTCGCGTGCGGACTGCATGGTGACAGGGGCATCGAGAAAGATCTGGCGACCGCCGATCACGCCCATCCGTGCGCCCAGCATCCTGCCTTTTACCTCCAGAATGCCCTGCTGGAGATCCAGCCGTTCGCGCTGCACCCCGGTCTGGTAGCCATAATAATTCGATCCCCCGGCGTCGCCCCACAGGAACTCGGCATAGGCGCGGACATGTTCACCCAGGTGCAGGTCGGCACCATACTGGCTGCGCAGTAGTACGCGGCTGGCGTTGGTCTTGCCCGCGGTTCCCATCTGCGGCTGGTTTTCAAAGGCGTAGCGTAGCCGTTCCTCCCCACTAATGGACAGCCAGATATCGCCCTTGTCCGTCAGGGGAATATATTTCAGGCGGTTGAACCAGTCGTTCCGGCGCTGTTCAGGTGGCGTATTGACAATGTCGCTCCAGTCCTCGGCCCAGCGCGCCTGTCCGAAACCACCAACGGTCCCGAAACCGGCCGCGGCCCCTTTTCCGGCATTGAATGCCCCCCAGTCGGGGCTGTGTGGCAGTGTCACGTGGTGGATGGCCGCCTTCTCAGGTGGACGGGACGAGGTCGGGCGGATACCGGTTGCCGTGACACCCGCGGCGGGTGCCGTGTCGGCAAGGGCCGCATGGCCGGTACACAGGCTGGCAAGAACGGTGGTGAAGCCGACCGTAAGCGAAGCGGGCCGGAGCGCGTCGGAAATACAGGTCACGGGATACGTTCCTGATCTGATATTATGAAGAGGCGGTCGCATCGGCTTCAGCCGACATCCGGGGCCGTTCAGCCGCCCAGCGGCGACGGCACACGCCAACACAGGCAAACGCCACCAGCGTAACCGAGGCAAAGCCCAGGAAGCCGGGACCGTAGGACCCCGTAGCCTGTCGCGCGGCTCCGAGTGATGACGCCAGATAGAACCCGCCAACCCCGCCGCTCATGCCCACCAGCCCGGTCAGGATACCGACGCGGCTGGGGAAACGTGTGGGCACAAGCTGGAAGACCGCGCCATTGCCCAGACCCAGCACGAGCATGCCCAGGAAAAAAGCCGGGAAGGCCAGCCAGATCGTGGGCAGGCCGAACCCGATCACGGCAAAGATGGCGACAGCAAGCGCGAACAGGATGCTCAGGGCGCGTTCGCCGCCGATCCGGTCGGCCATGGCGCCCCCCAGAGGACGCACGAAGGACCCGACAAACACGACCAGCGCCGTACAGCTTCCGGCAATGGCAGGCGGCAGGCCGTACTGGTCGTTGAAATAGATGGTCAGGAACGAGGCAAGCCCCACAAAACCGCCGAATGTCACGCCATAAAAGAACATCAGCAGCCAGCAGTCGCCGCTGCGCAGGACGGGCAGCCACGTCAGCAGACCGCCACTGGAGCGACGCTGCGGCGGTTCACTGGCCAGAAATATAAAGGCGACCAGCACGGCGGTCAGTGGCAGCGTTGCCAGCCCCAGCACATTGACCCAGCCATAAAGCACGGCCAGGCCAGGTGCAAACAGCGAGGCAAGCGCCGTGCCGGAATTGCCGGCCCCGGCAATTCCCAGCGCCGTGCCCTGATATTGTGGCGGATACCATGCGGAGGCCAGCGGCAGCGCAATCGCGAACGACGCCCCGGCGACGCCCAGCACAAGTGCAACCCCGAACAGTGCGCCATAGCTGTGTGGCGCGATCAGCCATGTCAGGAACAGCCCGGCGATGACAAGAATCTGGGCGCCAATCGCGACCCGTCGCGGCCCGAAATGATCGACCAGCGCGCCGGCGAGTACACGCAAAAGCGCACCTGCCAGAACCGGGGTCGCGACCAGCAGGCCCTTCTGACCGGCATTCAGATGCAGGTCGTGAGCAATCGAAATGCCCAGCGGGCCAAGCAGGACCCACACCATGAACGAGACATCGAAATACAGGAACGCCGCAAGAAGGGTACGCGGGTTTCCGGCTTTGAGGAATCCTGTGTCCACGTCATCGCATCCAGTCCCCATCCATCAGGTGTGACGGAGACGCCTTTATTCAGGCACGGAGACCATCGTTGGCCGTCCGGGTGTCGTCGTGATTGTTTGTGCCATTTCCACGTCGTTCACCGCCATTGATGAACGCGTCTTTCAGGAAACCTGTCTGGTATTTAATTGCACGCGGAACAATGCGATGTCAAAACATTTTTCTCGTGTTGTCATGGCAGAATCATATGAGCCAAAGCCGTCGTCCCAGAAAAGATACCTGCCAAACCGCGCAATTTCGAGACATTGCATAAAAGATCGTGGCAGGGGATCGCAATGACCGGCGAGACGGTTTTTGCGTAGATACCACTGGCACAATCGCCCGGTCGTTGGAGCGTGCATTCCGGGAGCGCTTCGCCACCGCGTAAGTGGCCGATCGGACACCCATGCCGCCGCCACCTTCAAGCAAGGCAACATATGGGCGCATGGTTGGACCGATCCCCGAAACCAAGAACGCCATGCACTTCCGCTGGCTTGGATTTACGTCCCAAGATCCGTTCCTGCACACCGTCGCGGTCCACGAATACTCCCGCTTGTGCCCACTGGCTGGCCGGTCATTTGAAATCACCCTGCTGCAAGGATTATGCGGACGGCATCAGGCCATCAACCTGTAAGCAGGCTTCATGCCGCTGAGTGGGAAACGGATGGAGCATGTTCCCGATACGCTGGGCACTGGAGCACCGCGTACGAGATTATGCAGATGTTTTCGGACCACCCAACAAAACGACCCATGCATAAAAGGTATGCGTGGCCATAAAGGTATAAAATATTGACATCTTTAAAGACATCCAGAAAGATATTCCTAAATATATATCTTTAAGAAAGATCGGAAAAAATGGCGTCACCTCTGGATGACAAGACCCGCAGCATCATCAAGGCCTGCGTGCCCGCGCTGGAAGCACATGGTCTGGCGATAACGACGGAAATGTATCGCCGCCTGCTGGCCAATCCAGATATTCGCGATCTGTTCAACATTTCGCACCAGAAGGACGGGGAACAGCCAAAGGCACTGGCGCTTGCAGTGCTGGCCTATGCCCGCAATATCGACAACCTTGGTGCCATGGCCGGTGCGGTCGAACGCATTGCGGAAAAGCATGTCGGGCTGAACATCCTGCCCGAGCACTATCCTTATGTTGCCGATGCCCTGCTGGGCGCCATCGCCCATGTTCTGGGGGATGCGGCAACCCCCGATATCATGGATGCGTGGGGCAAGGCCTACTGGTTCCTGGCTGAAATCCTGATCGGGCGGGAAGAACAGATTTACGTGGCCCATGCCGCGGCCCCCGGTGGCTGGGTTGGCTGGCGTCCCTTCCGTGTCAGCCGCCGCACGGTGGAAAGTGAGACCGTTACCTCCTTCGAACTGGCGCCCGTCGATGGCAAGCCCGTCATGCGCCATGTGCCGGGGCAGTATCTCAGCTTCCGCCTCGACGTGCCGGGATATGGCTCGGAACGGCGGAATTACAGCATTTCTTCCGCACCCGGTTCACAGTCCTACCGCATCAGCGTCCGTCGCATCGACAATGGCGTGGTATCCGACTGGCTGCATGACAGCGTGCAAGAGGGCACGGTGCTGCAGGTTTCCGCTCCGGCGGGTGATTTCACGCTGGGCAACCCGGCCCCCGCACCCATCGTATTCCTCAGCGCGGGTTCTGGCCTGACGCCATTCATTTCCATGCTGGGCGCGCTGGATGCGGCTGCGGCCACGGGCGTGCGTTACATCCACACCACCCGTACGCCCGCAACGGAAGCCTTTGGCCCCTATATCCGCGACCTTGCCGCAAAGGGCATGCTGCGCGCCGATCTGTTCTACAGCCGCGCTACACCGCAGGCAGCACAGGACGCCACAGGCGTCACCACTCACGCAGGCCGCATGACACCAGCATGGCTTACGCACGAAATCGACCGGTCCGCGAGCTATTATATCTGCGGTCCCGACAGCTTCATGCGTGATGCCATCGCCACGCTGAAGGCGGGTGGCGTGCCCGAAAGCCAGATCCGTTTCGAATTCTTCGGTTCCGCGGCGGATGCGGCCCTGGTCGGATAGGCATGGCGCACCCCATCCATGTCAGGCGGGTTTATGACCCGCCCGCACCCGATGATGGCAGCCGCGTGCTGGTGGACCGGCTGTGGCCCCGTGGGGTCAGCAAACAGCGCGCTGACCTGACGCTGTGGCTGAAAGATATCGCGCCCAGCACCGGACTGCGGCAATGGTTCGGGCATGACCCGGCCCGGTGGGACGGGTTTCAGGAACGCTACAGCGCGGAACTGCAGGCCAATCCCAATCCGGTGCAGCAGTTGCTGGACATGGCGCGCGCCGGTCCCATCACCCTGCTGTATGGCGCGCGTGACACGCAGCATAACGAGGCGGTTGTACTGGCCGCCTACCTTCATCGCCTGCTGGACCACGCGTGCTGAACGATACCGCCATTTCCTGTGTCAGCACGGCAGAAGGCATATCCCTTCGACCCGAATGGTCGCGGGTTGACGTGCTCCCCATTTTGTATCCACCCAAAATGAAGAGTTCCCGGTTTTCATGTCTCGAGGTTGATGAGAAGACAAGGGACGTTCGTGTGCAGGTCTTGCACTTAGGTGGTTCCTGACGCTCCGCATGAGGAAACGCGCGGCCTGTGCCACCTGATGAAGCGCAGAAAGGACGATCTCGTAGGCGTTTGATGTCCTGACGCGCTTTCCCAGGGCCTGGTCATACACGTAGCGCGGCGTGTGCTTCACAATGCCCAGGGCATACGCTCGGTTCAGGGCATTGATAACGGTTCGACGACAGGCCCCAGACTTCTCGGCCATCGCCTCATGGCTGGGAAACATGGCCCCATCGTCGCCCATGAATTCTGGCAAAACAGCCAGCGCATGAGCCTCGCCAAGCGTTAGCTTACCTTCCGAACGGAAACGCCGAAGCACGGCCTGAAACCGACGAATGATCTGCCATTTTGTCAGGGGGCGGGAAGTCTTGGAAGCGATGGTCATTGTCTATCCTCACTCGGACTGACCATTTTCTCTTGAGGGAACCACCCAGTTTGGGCTATCGTTCTCTCGGAAAGCTGGCCCGTCCACTTGTACTGGCGGGTCAAGCTGAAAGGTCGGAGTTCGCGCTCCGGCCTTTCGCCGTTTCTGGGGCCTACCTTTCGCCCTTTCCCGAAAAAAAGCAACCTTGCCGAACCTTCATTCGGGGATCGCTAAGGCTCAGCCTTGGCCGCTGGAAATTCGTGAGATTTCCGCGCTCCGCACGACAAACCAAAAGTTTGTATAAGTGCGCCCTTCTGGATTTGGCACCAAACCGGCGCACGGCAAACGAAAGTTTGTGTAAGTGCGCCCTTCCGAAAAAGGGATGATCGGATGAACAAACACCGCCTGATCGAATTCGATTCTGTCGAAGCCGCTCGTGAACCAGATATGCAAAGCGTGCTTTTGGAAATGGCGAAAGAAGATGGAAATGCCGCGGGCATAGAACACGCTCTGAACATCATCTCTGCGGCAAACCAGAAAAACAAATCTGCTCTTAAAAAGCTCTAGTGTCCTGATCGAGAAGTTTATATGATTATCCTGATGGCAGGGGTAATCGAATGGGACGTGTAGCGGTTGCGATTGAACTGACGGCATTGGAGCGTCAGGAACTGGAATCTCTGGCAAGGGCGC
>NZ_JAPIVJ010000025.1:0-16796 GCF_054182245.1 Komagataeibacter sp. NFXK3 | reverse complement strand
TTTTCCTGTCTGCCGTCACGGTGGCGGAACTGCGTTTCGGGATCGGGGCGATGCCGACCGGTCGGCGGCGTTCTGTACTGCATGAGCGGCTGGAACAGGAGGTATTGCCCTTGTTCGCGGGGCGTGTCCTGTCGTTCGATCTGGCGGCGTCCCAGGCCTATGCCGAACTGATGGTGCGGGCCAGGTCAGAGGGTCGGGCGATTGGCAAGGCAGATGGCTATATTGCCGCGACTGCCGCATCCCGTGGTTATGTCGTGGCCAGTCGCGACGTGTCGCCTTTCGAGGCGGCTGGTGTGCGGGTTCTCAATCCGTGGGAGGATACCTGATGTCCTGCGGCATGCTTGAGAGCGGATGATTTAATGTGTATGATTTCTATTGGAGATACACATCATGCGAACAAACATCATCATTGACGATGCCCTCATGACAGATGCGCTGAAGGCGTCTGGTGTCAAAACCAAGAAGGAAGCGGTCGAACTCGGGTTGCGGACGCTGATCAGGCTGAAGCAGCAGCGGGAACTCCGTACCTTGCGGGGGAAGCTCGACTGGCAGGGTGATCTTGATGCCATGCGTTCCGACGCATGATCCTGGTGGATTCCTCGGTCTGGATCGATTTTTTCCGGGGTACGGTGACGCCACAGGTTGATGTTCTAGACCGGCTTCTGGGAGAAGAACCTGTCGCCATTGGGGATCTGATGATGACGGAAGTTCTCCAGGGATTTGCGAGTGAGCGGGATTTCAACACGGCACGGCGGATGCTTGGTGCCCTGGATCTGGTGGAGATCGGGGGACGTGATGTCATGATCGAGGCGGCACGATATTTTCGTGACCTGCGCGGCAGAGGCATCACCATCCGGAAGACCATTGATACCCTGATTGCCACACGATGTATCGTAAGCGGGTATCGGCTTCTTTACAGTGACCGGGACTTTGATCCGTTTGTGACACATCTGGGGCTGGAACGGGCTGCCTGATCGGGGGGCAGGCTACCGGGGGAGGGATGTTGTGCAGGAAAAAGAACAAGCCGTTTGTCAGGAGACAGCGCATCTTCTGAGTAGTCCGCGTAATGCGGAAAGATTGCGACGGACTATTCAGAACGCGGCTTCAGACAGTCGGCCAAACAGGCTTACGCTCCTGGCAATGGAAGAAGGGCGAAGGCGGCTGCTTTTCGGGAAGCAGGAAAGGGCCGGAACGCAAGAGGCTGGTCAGGATGATGATCGTCTGGACGTGCCGGAAAACTGAATCTGGATGAGGGGGCTTTCCATCATGAGCGAGACGGATCCGGCCGCGCGCGCCTTTGAGGATCTGTGCGCCGAAATGACGGTGCTCCGGCGCAGCGTGGAAGCGCTGCCCCAGGCATGGCGGGACAACCGGCCGCCTGACTACACGCCGGACCTGGCCAGGCTGGTCAAGGCCCTGAACGACGTGGGCGCGCGCATGAAGGCGATCGAGGCCAGTCCGACGCTGAAGATGACGCCGCAGGCCTATGGGCAGGGGGTACGACAGGCAGGGCTTTCCGTCTGTCAGGACATGCAGGCCGCCTTTCATACCGCGATCCGTGCGGTTCAGGTGGAGCGGCAGCAACTGACCGACATTGTCGGACAGGCCCGTACCCAGGACCGTCAGAACTGGTGGGTGCTGAAGGTCGGGCTGGCCTGTCTGGCTGTCGGGATCGGGTTCTCGCCTGCCTTGACCTATCTCCTACCATCGTCACTAGGGACGCGGGTGGCCTCCTTTATCGTGGGCGGACAGGATCGGTGGGAATCTGGTGCGTTGATGATGGAGGCCGACAATCCCGAAAGCCTGCGGCATATGGTCCGGGCCAACCGGCTTGTGGACGCCAGTCGGGACCGGATCGCTGGCTGCCAGAAAACGGCCAACGAGACGAAGGTGGACCAGTCCTGTGTCCTGACCGTCCGGCCGGATGGGTCATAAGCGTCCTGTCAGGACAGGAGATCATGCACGCTCATGCCGTCGAGGATGGCCATAAAAGCATCGGTTGCCTGTCTGGTCAGGTGACGGAGACGGCAGGCATCTGCCAGGATGCAGGGTCTGCCCTGAAGCGGCGCACAGCCGGTCATGACTTCACCTTCGGTTTCCATGAGGCGGATGACATGCCCGACATTGATGTCTTTCGGGGAGCGGGCCAGGCTGACGCCACCATTCCGCCCCCGGGTTCCCACCAGGAGATCATGATGGCACAAGTCGTTGACGACCTTCACGAGATGGTTATGGGAGATATTGTGCCGCTCGGCGATGTGCCGGACCGTTATGCGGTTCTGTGTGTGTCCATGGCGGGCCAGATGGATCAGCACGCGGAAGGCGTAGTCGGTACGCAAGGTGAGGTGCATCAGCCAAGTCGCGTGGCAGTCGGGCTGATCTGCCCCGAAGGCGTGAAAAGGTTTCCGGGACCATAGTCCGAGGAGGCCAGGTTTTCGAGCTGGTTGCTGACGCGCATCCAGAAGGCGGCGTCATCCACAAGGCCAGCCTCGACACACCGGCCAACGTGATGGCGCGCCCGTTCCCTGGCGCCAGGTAGTCCGTATTCGCGCAGGAGGGCTACCGTCATGGCGTCTGTATCCATGATCTCAAGGTCACGGGCCTGCTTTATTCCTGAACCTGCCATCTGTCCGTCCTTTTTTCACGCCTGTCCTGTGACGACAGCCGGGAAAGCGGGCAATCAGGCACACGCCTCCTGCCCGCCCTGGCGTCGGGCGGGTAGAAACGTGTTCCAAAAGGGCAAAAGCACGCCCTGCCTATTTCCACTACGGCAGACAGGTCTCCCTGTTCACCGCTGGACATAGTCCGGGTGTTGTATTGGGCAGGCCACCCGACAAGGAGGCCGCCCTTTTGGAAAAGGCGTTTCTACGCGCCTCTTTCAAAATACCACATGCTGTCTGGCAGCACCACCCGCCCAGGCTCCCGGTAGCGGTCACAGGAAAGGAGAAGAGAGTGCTGCTGCTCTTTTTAGACGGCCCTGATGGGGCCTGGATAGGACTGCACGAGTGGATCATGGGTCAGGAGGAGGAGCCCTTCGACCGTGGCCTGGGCGACAAGGATACGGTCAAAAGGGTCGCGATGAATATCGGGAAGCTGTCCAACTGCCACGGCATGCTGACTGGTGACGGGGAGGTCTTCATACCCGTTCTCGATGAGGCCACGACGCAACAGATGCGGATCAACCTGGAAGTCTGCCCGGCCAAGCCCGGCCTTGATCGTGACTTCCCACAGGCTTGCGGCGCTAAACATCAGGATGTTCAGAGGGTCTTCCATGAATGTCCGGGCATCGGCGGAGAGTTTCCCCGGGTTTCCGGCTGCCCACAGGAGCAGGTGGGTATCGAGCAGAAGCCTCATGCCTGCCCGTCGAACAGCACGCCGATCTCTTCGTGTCCCATATGATCAAAATCGTCCGGGACTTGGATTTTGCCAGTCAGAAAGCCCAGACGCTGCCTGTGCTGTTCCTCAGGGGCACAGACAGGGCTGACCCGCACAACCGGCTTGCCGGCCCTGGCGATGATGAAGCTTTCACCCTTTGTGGCGGCATCGATCAGCCGGGACAGGTGGGTCTTGGCTTCATGGATATTGACGACACGCATGGCATCCCTCATTGACTTGGTCATACAAACTTAGTTTATTTTGGGCAGATCGGCAAGAAAAAGCGGAGAGCAGCTGCGCTGCGGTCTGGCTGCCACGATGACTGTCTTTGGAAATGAAAATTTCAGACCAAAAATAAATAACTATTATACATTATGTATTGTATAGACGAATACAGTGCATATTTGTTGGTTGTATCAGGATATTTCCACATAAAATGTATGAGGTATGCCGTTATTCAACCGCTAGTTGAATGAATTCTTCTGTTGCTGCCTTCCATGTCAAACTGTATCCATGAATGACGAAATATGTCGTTTTAAAGGCGACGTTCCATTCAATACAGGACCGACCGGTCATCGCCGGTCAGGCTGACCGTTCGGGAGGTTACTGATGCAGTTCAGGGCCGTGGCTTGTGCTTTTCTTTTTTCTGCTTCCCTGACGGGCGTATCCCATGCTGCGGGAACGGCAGCGGTCCCGGCCCCGTCTGCCGCGCCATCGCCCGCAAAAGGGGCCTCTGCTTCTCCGCAGGCCCCGGCCCAGCCTTCGCCGATCACCACGCAGCAGGCTTTTGGCACCTGGCAGGCCAACTGCACCTATGCGCCCGCGACACGCGCGGCTTCGCTGTGCGTGGCGGCCCAGCAGCTGAGCATGCAGCAGCAGGGCAAGGCCGTGCCGCTGGGCATGGTGATCGTCGCCCGGGCCGCGACCGACAGGGTGGCGATCACCGCGCGCCCCTACGAGCTGAGCATCATGACCCCGCTGGGCTTCGACCTCACGAAGCCTGCCACCCTGTCGATGGATAACGGCAAGCCGGTCAGCCTGCCCTATCTGGTGTGCAACGCATCGGGTTGCCTGTCGACGCTGCAGGCGACGCCCGCCATGATCACGGCACTGAAGGCGGGCAGGACCGGCCACATCCGCGTCAGCCGCGTGCCCGCGCAGGGCGGCGGCACGGTGACGATCAATTATGACATGAGCCATTTCTCCGACGCCTTTGGCGCAATCGAGACCTGGTCCAGCCAGAAAGCGCCTGCCTGAAGCCGGCCGCATAGTCCGGAATGCGCGTGATGCGCTGGCAGGTTGGGGCGGCGGCGGCCATGATGGCGCTGCCCGGTGTGGCAATGGCCCAGGTGCCGGGCCTGCCCGGCGGCGTGATGCCGGCGGGGCCGGGCTCGTCGCAGGACCAGTTCCAGCGCTTCGAGCAGCACCAGGAGCAGCTTGACGCGCTGCCGCCACCGTCAAACGACATCCAGATCCAGAGGCCGTCCGCCCTGCCACAGGCATCAAAAACCTGTGTTACGGTGCATGACATCACGGTCGAAGGTGCGCAGCACCTCTCGCGCGCTTTGAGCGATGCGATCACCGGTCCCCATGTCGGCACCTGCATGTCGGTGCGCGATCTCAACGGACTGATCAACGCGCTCAATGCCGCCTATATCCGCCAGGGTTTCATCACCTCGCGGGCCTACCTGCCCGAGCAGAAGCTTTCCAGCGGGCACCTGCGGATCGTGGTGATCGAAGGGAAACTGGCGGGTATCCAGTTACAGGGCCGCCCGGCCCGGCTGGCGACCGTCATGGCCTTCCCCGGGCTGCACGGGAAGATCCTCAACCTGCGGGACCTGGAACAGGGGATCGAGGACATGAACCGGCTGAGCCACTGGGGCGCGCGCATGCGCATCGCCCCCGGCGGCAGGGCGGGGGCGTCCACCGTGGTGGTGACTGCGCCCAAGCGGGGCGTGCTGCACGGCCAGGTCTGGTTCGACAATTACGGCCAGCAGATCACCGGCCAGGAGACGGGCCATGCCATGCTCACGGCGGAAAACCCGCTGGGGCTGCTGGATTTGTGGTCAGTGGAATACGACCATTCGCTTGTCGGCCATGCCGGGCAGCGCGGCACGTCCTACCTGTCGGTCAACGGGTCGATCCCGTTCGGCTACTGGACCGTGTTCGGGTCGTGGTGGCGCTCGCAGGATGACTATCCGCTCGCAACACTCAGCGACATCTACCACCTTGGCGGCGGCCGACGGGACTGGCGGCTGGGCATCTCGCGCGTGCTGCTGCGCAACCGTATCGGCGTGACCACCTTCCAGGCCAGCTACGAGCGCAAGTCGTTCGGCTCGGAGATCAACCATACGGTGATCGACACCGAGACGGCGCGGCAGGCCTTCGTCAACGTGCAGGTCAGTGAATCGCTCAAGGGCTGGGGCGGGGTGTGGTACATCACCGGTGGCCTCAAGGTCGCGGTGGATGGCGCGGGCACGTGGTCGAACTTCATCCGTCCAGGCTGGCAGGACCCGCATTCCTCCTACCTCAAGCCCTCGCTCGACATTGACGGCTACAAGCCGCTTGCGCGCGGCGTGCTGTGGCATACCACGCTGCACGGCGAATACAGCACGCGCGACCAGTTTCCCACTAATGAACTGCAGGTGGGTGGCCCCTATTCGGTGCGCGGCTTCCTCGAGCAGGTCCTGCTGGGCAATGACGGCGGCTACATGCGCAACGACTTCTCGTGGCAGCTGCCCACAAAGGGCCTGAAGTGCGGGAAGTTCGCCTTCATCTGCCACCAGGTCATCGAGGGCACCCAGCTTTACGCCGCCCTTGATGTCGGCGTCGTGCGCGCGGGTTTTGCCTCCTCCTCCACGCCGCCTGCGCTGAAGGGCGGCGAGATGGCGGGCGGTGGCCTGGGGCTGCGCAAGACCACGGGGCCGTTCTTCTGGAACGTCTCCCTGACCCATTCCATGTATACCGGCCCGCTTCCCTCGGAAGGGCTGATCCCGCTGTTTCAGGTTGGAGCGAAGATATGATGAAGACGCCCCGCAGGGTTGCCGCACCCGATATCATTCCGGGTCCGTCACGTCTTCAGCGCTGCGTGCATGTCTTTGCCGCCGTCTCCCTGTTCCTGGCCTCGACCGTGTCCGCCGCATCCGCCCAGCAGGCGGAGCCGCAGATCGTGGTCGATCCCCATGCCGGCGGCCCCGAGCCGACGCTGGACAAGACCCAGAACGGCATCGACCAGGTCAATATCGCCACCCCCAACGCGGCGGGCGTGTCGCATAATGACTTCATCCAGTATGGCGTGCCCGAAAGCGGTGTGATCCTGAACAACGCCACCACGGCGACCGAGACGAAGATCGGGGGCGTGGTGTATGGCAACACCAATCTTGACGGCCATGCCGCCAGCCTGATCCTCAACGAGGTGACCGGCACCCTGCCGACACAGATGCTGGGCTATACGGAAGTGGCGGGGCACCAGGCCTCGGTGGTGGTGGCCAACCCCAACGGCATCACCTGTGCGGGATGCGGGTTCATCAACACCGCCCATGTGACCCTTGCCACCGGCACGCCGGAGATGGATGCCAGCGGCAACCTGAAGGATATCGTCGTCCGGGGCGGCAACATCACCTTCGAGGGGAAGGGCGGAGACTTCACCACCGTGCCGGTGCTCGACATCCTGTCGCGCTCGGTGACGCTCAAGGCGCAGGTCAATGCGGAGACGGCCACTATCGTGGCCGGGCGCAACCGGGTCGATTACGGCACCAACGCGGCCCATCCGCTGGCGTCCGACGGCACGGCCGCACCGGAATTCGCGATTGATACGGCGGCCCTTGGCGGGATGTACGCCAACCGGATCTACATGGTGGTCAACGAGGCCGGCGCCGGCGTGCGGGTTGACGGCACCATGGCGGCCAATGCAGGCGACATGACGCTGACCGATGCCGGCGACCTTGTGCTCAACGGTTCCATGGCGGCTTCGGGCAACCTGCAGGCGCAGGTGGGCGGGCAGGTCAGCAATGCCGGGACGCTGCAGTCAGGTGGCGGGATGCAGCTGGCGGCAGGCGGCGCCCTGAATAACAGCGGGACCATTGGCGGCGGTACGACCCTGGCCGCCCGGGCGGCTGCGATCGGCAATAGCGGGACGGTGACGGCCGGGGCTGGCGCGCTGTCGCTTTCTGCGACCGGTGCGCTCGATAACAGTGGCGGCATCGGCGCATCCGGTGGCGCCCTGTCCGCCCGGGCAGGGTCGCTCGCCAATACCGGCACGATCGCAGCCCAGGCGGGGCTGACGCTGGCCAGCGCCAGCACGCTGTCCAATGCCGGTGGCCAGATATCGAGCACGACCGGTCTGGCCTCGATTGCCGCCGTGGGGGCGCTGGATAATACGGGCGGGAAGATCCTCGACCAGTCGGGTGACATGACGCTGTCAGCGCAGGCCGTCACCAATAATGGCGGGGCCATCCAGGCCGGGGGCAGCCTGACTGCTGCACTGGCCAGCTATACATCCGACACCACGGCTTCGCTGACGGCGCAGCAGGCCCTTGCCGTCACCGCCACGGGGGCGGTCGATAACGAAGGCACGCTGGGTGGCGGCACGGGCGTGACCGTGACGGCGGACCACATCGCCAACGGAGCATCCGCCCTGCTGCTTGCAACCGCGGGCAACCTTACCCTCAACGCGGCGGGGACTGGTGGCCTGGCCAATACGGGGGTCATAAAATCCCAGTCGGCATCGGGCAGCCTGACGATCGACGCCGCCACGCTGGCCAACAGTGACAGCATCCTTGCCGCCGGCACGCTTGGCGTGCGCACGGCCGGTACGGTGACCAATACGGGTACATTATATGGGGCAGGCGGCCTGAGCCTTGCGGCGGGTGGCGCCCTGTCCAACAGGGGCGGGCAGCTTGGCAGTGATACGGGCGTGGTGCAGCTTGCCGCCGCCAGCCTCGACAATACCGGGGGCAAAATCATCGCGACGGATGGTGGCCTGAACATCGATGCCGCCAGTGTCGCCAATAATAACGGCTGGCTGCAGGCAGCCGCCCTCATGTCCATCGTGACGACCGCGCTCGACAATACCGGCGGGACAGTGCTGGGCGGGACATCCGTCACCCTTGCCCGCGATGCGACGGGTGCGGCCCTTGACCACCTGACGAACGCATCGGGCCTGGTCGAGGCCAGCAATGACCTCACGATCAGCGCGGTGAGCGTTGACAATACATCCGGTGGCCTGGTCGGGAAAACCGGTTCTGTTGCCATCACCGATAACGGGTCGGGGCAGGGGCTGTTCACCAATACGGATGGCGCGGTCCAGGCGGGTGGCGCGCTGACGCTTGCGACCGGCCAGTATGCCAGTGACACATCGGCTGCCCTTCAGGCAGGAACCGCGCTTGACCTGTCGGTCACGGGGGCGGCCGATAACGAAGGGGCGATTACGGCGGGTGACGGGCTAAGCCTTTCGGCGGCCAGCCTGGTCAATGGCGCGAAGGGCACCATTGGCGCCCTCGCCGGTGACACGATGATTGCCGTCCATGGGAATGCGGCATCGCCCGCCCTGTCCAACGCTGGCGCCATCGAGGACGCGGATGTCGCCGGTGTCCTGAAGGTTGATGCGACGTCGCTCGCCAACACGGGTACGATCATCTCGCAGGGGAACCAGAGCGTCGACGCCGACGGCCTCCTGCTCAATAGCGGTGAGATCGCCTCACTTGCCGGTAGTAGCGCGCTTTCGGCGGCAGGTCTGACCAATAGCGGCCTGATCGCGACTGCGGCAGGGCTTGACGTGTCCACGACGGATGACCTGATCAATACCGGCACGCTGTATGGTGCGACCGGACTGACGCTTGGGTCAGGGGGCACAACGTCCAATCAGGGCGGGACCATCGGCACGGGGGCTGCGGGCGCGCTGGCCCTGACGGCGGCACAGGTCGCCAATGACAATGGTACGATCCAGGCCGGGACCAGCCTCGCGCTTTCCGCCACAGGCCTCGATAACGAAGCCGGCACGATCCTCGCGGGAGGCGCCATCGGGATCCGCAATGGCGATGCCACGACGCCGCTGACCGCCCTTGATAACCGCGGCGGCGCGGTGCAGGCGGGTGGCAACCTGACCATTGCGGCGGCCAGCCTCGCCAACACCGCCGGCACCCTGGTCAGCGTGGGCGGCAACGTCACGCTCTCCGCAGGGTCTCCCGCCACATTGATGGCGACACTGGACAACACGTCGGGCGGCATCATCCAGGCGGCCGGGAGTGTCTCGATCGCGGCCGGCACGATCGGCAATGACAATGGCCGCATCCTCGCACTCGATGGCAACATCGCGCTGGATGCCGACAGCGCGCCCGCATCCGCCCTGGCTTTCTCGAACGCCGGTGGCGCGGTCAAGGCGGCCGGGAACCTGTCGCTGGTGACGGGGACCTGGTCCGATGATGCCACGGGCGTCATGAGTGCCGGTCAGGGCCTGTCCGTGGTGGCGGCGGGCGACATGGCTGTTGCGGGCACGCTGGTGGGCGGGCAGGGGCTGGGCCTTACGGCCGCTGGCCTGACGACCGCTTCCAGCGGGTTGATGGCGACCGAAAACGGCGTGCTCTCCCTCGTCCTGACTGGAACGGGCAGCGGTGATGGCCTGTCCAATGCCGGGCGGATCGAGGCCGAAGGCCGTGGCGCCACCCTCGACGTCACGACGCAGGTGGCCCTGGCCAATGGCGGCACGCTCGTCTCGCAGGGCGATGTCACCCTTGCGGCGCAGGGCGTGACCAATAGCGGCGAGATCGGTGCGCTGGCTGGCCTGGTGGACCTCAACGCGGCCTCCCTTGCCAATACCGGGACGCTGGTGGCGTCCGACCAGATGAACGCGACCCTGTCCGGCTCCGTGTCGAATTCCGGCCTGGTCTACGGCACGCAGGGCGTGACCCTGAAGAGTGGCGGCGCGATCGACGATACCGATGGACGGATCGGGGGCAATGGCGCGGTCGCCCTTTCGGGGGCCAGCCTGACCAACACATCCGGCGCGGTCATCTCGGGTGCGGGCGCCGTGAGCGTCACCACGACCGGCGCAGTGGGCAATGAAGGCGGTGCGATCCAGGGCGCGGGCAATGTCGCGCTGGCGGCGGCGGCGCTCGATAACACCAGCGCCGGCCGGATCGTCAGCACCGGCGGCACGCTGGATGTCCGCAATGCAGGCGGCGGCGCGATGGCGCAGCTTGCCAATGACGGTGGCGCGCTGCAGGCGGGCCAGGATATCACGCTGGTTGCCGACAGCCTGACCAACGGGTCGGGCGGCCTGGTCAACGCGGCCGATGGCAGCCTGCTGCTCTCCGCCGGCGGCACGCAGGCGGCCGCCAGCATCAATAACGCGGGCGGCACGCTGCAGTCATGGGGCAACCTGACCCTGGTGGCGAACGGGCTGGACAATGACGGCGGCAGCGTGATCGAACGCTCCGGCCAGAATACCCTGTCGCTTGCAAATGCTGGCGGCAGCGCGATGACCGGGTTCAGCGATACGGACGGCGTGGTGCAGGCGGCGGGCAATCTATCGCTTGATACGACCTCGCTCGGTGGTGCTGCGCAGCTGGTCGCAGGGAACACGCTGGCCGTGACGCTCACGGGGGACCTCGACAGTGGCATGCTGTTCCAGTCCGGGGGCGACACGCTGCTGCGGGTCGGGGGCGACTACACGGCCGAGGCCGGTGGCGGCGTGCTGGCCGGGGGCAACGTCACCATCACGGCGGCATCGGTCACCAATAACGGCGCCCTGATGGCCGAAGGCGGCGTCCTGGACGTCTCCTCGGGCGGGGCGATCACCAATACCGGCCTCATTGATGGTGTGGCCGGTGTGGCCCTGGACCTGCCCGGCACCCTGACCAACCAGCTTGGGGCCATCCTTTCGGATAACGGGTCGATCGGGATCGGCAATGGCGCCAGCGGGGCGGCCACCGCCGTGTTCAACCGCTCCGGCGAGATCGTGGCTGACAGCGCCAGCGGGGATGTCCTGATCAACGCTGGCACGGTCACCAATGATGTCCTGGGCGGGGTGACGGTCGTCGCCAATGCCGTCCTGTGGAGCCATAGTTACGCGGGCGGCAGCAATGTCGATATTCCCGTGCCGGCAGGCCTGCTGGATACCGTGACCGGCGCACAGGGCACGGGCCAGCTTGTCGGTCATTCCCAGGGCGGCACGATCTATGTGCAGGAAGATGGTGGTCGTGCCACGCTCAACAACGCCGCCTCCCTGATCTCGGCCGGGCGTGATGTGGATATTACAACCACAGGTGGCATCATCAACGATGCCAGCCATATCGCGGCGGGGCGCGACATCAATCTCAGCGGGGGCAGCCTCGACAATATCGGCTACGCCGTCCAGCATGCTTTCTATGTAACCTGCAAGGCCTTCTACGGCTGTAGCTGGACCAGTCAGTCCGACCCGGCCTTCAAGGGCGGGTCGACGTCGGCCGTAAGGCACAAGAAGAAGTTTGGCCTCATTACGGTCGGCCATTACTGGACGGCCGCTCCGCAGCCCAAGGAAAAATGGGGTTCGAGCGAGACCTATTACGGCCCGACCGGCACCATCGTTGCAAAAGACAATATCACGGGCACCTTCACGGGCACGATCAACAACCAGACGGAAATCGCCAACGCGAGTTCCAGTGAATATACCAGCTATACCGGCGAGACGCCGGGCGGCCTGTCTCCGGTGGCTGCCGCTTCGTCTGCGTCCGGGGTTGCGGCTGACGCCGCGCTGAACGGCGGGGCGACGGCGGCCCTGGCGGATGTCAGCACCGGGGTCGCGGGGGCGGCCGGCACGCGGAGCAGTGCGGCGGCGCCCGCCACCACGGGCGGCACCCTGGCCTATCAGGGGGTCGAGACCGCGCAGGTGAAGGCGTCGGCGACGGCCCAGGAAGCCGCGATGACGCTGCCGGGATTTGCCACCAGCAGCGACCCGACCATCCCGACGGTGATCTCGGCCATTCCGGGCGGCAGCGCGCTGTTCATCGCCGATCCGGACCCCAGCGCGCATTACCTGATCGAGACCAACCCGAAATACGCGACCTTCAGCGGCTTCTATGGCTCGCAATACCTGGTCAACCGGCTGGGCGACAACACGGCGGATTACGAGTTCCTGGGGGATTCGTATTTCGATACGGAGTTCATCCAGCAGCAGATCGTGGCGTCGACGGGCCAGACCTTCCTTGGCAGCAGCTACGAGACGGCCAACGAGCAGATGGAACTGCTGCTCAACAACGCGGTCTCGGAATCCAATGCGCTTGACCTGACCTTTGGCGCAGCGCTGACGGCCAGCCAGCAGGCGGCGCTGACGCAGAACATTGTCTGGTATGTGCCCGAGACGGTGGACGGGCGCAGTGTGCTGGCGCCGAAGCTGTATCTGGCCCCAGGCCAGGCGACGCTTACGGACGGGGCGGAGATCTCGGCGACCAACGTGTCGCTGACCGGCTCGAGCATCAACAATACCGGCACGATCAACGCCAGCAACGCGCTGTCGCTGACCGCGACCAGCGGGGATATCGTCAATGCCGGCGGGACGCTGTCGGGCGGCAGCGTGGCGCTGGCGGCGCTGAACGGCTCGGTCGTCAACGAGGACCAGCTCAATACCTTCATGGTCGATGGCGGGAAGGCGCAGTCACTGGGCGCGCAGGGCACCATCACCTCGGGGGGCGATGCGCAGATCCATGCGGCGAAGGACATCACGTTTGATGGCGGGTCGCTCAGCGCGCTGGGCGATACCACGCTTGTGGCAGGGCAGGGGATCACGCTGGGTTCGGTTGCGGCGAGCGCGTCGCAGGACATCGAGCAGCATGATTACAGCCACCGCGCGGCCGAGACGGAGAATTTTGGGGCGTCGGTCAGCACGGGCGGGAACCTGACGGCGGCCGCCCTCGGCGGCGACCTCACCCTGGCGGGCGCCACGGTCGCGGCCGGGAAGTCGGCCACGCTGATGGCGACGGGCAACGTGAACCTCAACGCGGTCACCGACAGCCAGTCCTCCTATACCCGCACCGTCGAGCACGGCTTCCTGAACAGGACCACCACGACCTCGAGCGAGAGTTCCACCGACCAGGTCGGCAGCACGGTGGCGGCCAATGGCAATGTCACCATGGTCTCGGGCAAGGACATGTCCGTGGCGGGCACTGTCGCAGGCGGCGGCAATGTCACGCTTCAGGCAGGTGGCAGTCTTACGGAGAATGCGCTCCAGAGCACGGCGCAGTCATATTACGATAAGGAAAGTAAAGGATTTTATTTTGATACTGACGGTGCCAAGGCTAGGGTTGGGTTCGGATCTTCCAAAGAAAGCGTCAGTGACAGCAGCACGACCTGGACTCCGAGCATGATTGTGGCGACTGGGGGCACCCTGTCTGCTACCGGCGGCGGCCCAGTAGTCATCAACGCTTCTGATCTTGTTGCCGCGAAGGATCTGAACGTAACCGGATCCTCTGTCCTGCTCAACGCACTGTCTGATGTATCCAGCACGAAGCAGACCAGCGATTTCAAGTTCATTGGCGTGCAGGTCGGACTGTCGGATACCTCCCTTGTCGGACAGGCCGCCAATCTGGCCCTGTCGGCGGCCCAGACTGCCAGCGACAAGGACATGGCGACCCAGTCACTGGATGCCCTGTCAACTGCGGAGAGCGGCGTCAGTATCGGGAAGACTGTGGCCACGCTCGTGGATACCAAGCTGGCCGCGACAACATCAGACGTAACGAAATCCAACATAGAATTGGTAGGAGTACAGGCGGAAGTCGGATTCGAGCATGACAGCAAGACATCCGAAACTATTTCGACCACGGCAAAGGGATCTGAAGCAGAAGCTGGCGATGGACTGACCATGACTGCGACCGGGGCGCAGCCTGCGACAGACAGCAATGCCGGGGATATCATCGCCACGGCCGCGAGCCTGTCAGGTGAGAGTGTCACGCTGGCGGCGCCGGGCAATATCCAGCTCCAGTCGGGACAGGACACCACGCATACGACTACCAGCCAGACGGCCCTGTCCGCTTTTGTCGGCGCGACGGCCTCGCTGAACGCCAATCTGCAGTGGGGGGTCAGTGTTACGGGGCAACTCAGTGCCTCCCATTCCCACACGAATTCACAAAGCACGACACAGGTAGATACGACGGTCACGGGTGCGCAGAATGTGAGCATCGATAATGGGGCGGGGACGACCACGCTGGACGGGGCCAGGGTATCCGGTGGTTCCGTAGATGTGGCGGCGGGTAACCTGAATATTACCTCGGCACAGAATACGGCAAGCTATCTCAGCACGAATGAGAGCGCAGGCTTCAGCTTTGCCGTTCCCGTCTATGGCACGGGCGGGGAGATGGGTTTTTCGGTCAATGCCTCGGCAGGGGTTCTGTCTGACACTTACGCCTCGACGGAAGCCAGTGGCCTTTCCGGGCTTTATGCAGGTCAGGGCGGCCTTGATGTCGATGTTGCCAGCAGCACGACCCTCAATGCCGGCGTCATGGAAAGCACGGCGGCATCCGGCAACATGGTTACAACGGGTAGCCTGACGGCGAATGATGAACAGAATAAATCAGAATATGCCGGCGCATCTGCCAGTATCTCATACGGTAATCTGGGGAGTGGAGGGAATACAGGACCGGATCAAGGAATAGAAAATACAAAAAGAAAAACTTTTGATGGAGGAGCTAATGTAAGCGGATTTGCGGCACCAGTAATTGGTATGACTTCATCGAACAGCCTCTCTTCTATTGGGTCAAATATCACAATTAATTCCGGATCTACGTCAGGTGTCGTGTCCCGTGATCCATCAACTGCAAACCATGCGATCAGTAATGATTTTGATACGAATGAAGCGGGCGAGATTTTGTCCCTAACGAATAGTTTCGAAAAGTCGGTCAAGGCTGCGTACAACGAGTCAAATGCGGTAAAGGCCATGCCAAGCAATAAAAATTTGACAGATCAAGAAAGGATAGAAAATGACAAAAAATAACAATGTTAAAGGATTGTTTTTTGCAATATCTTCGTCGCTTCTTCTTTTTGGTTGTGTGCAGCCTACGCCACCAAAAATACCATTAAATATAAATGAAGTATCATGGGCAAAGAAAAAAGGGAGTGCTTCTATTAAAGGATGTGTTAGTGGAGGATATTTTGAAAAATATCATAACTATCAAGTTCCTAATGGAACATATGATTCTTATCCAATAGAAAGTTCATATCACGATAACCCTTCTCGAAATTTTACAATAGACCTTCTTCCCGAAAATGATTATATGTATAATCTTTCAGAAAAAATGAAACATTACTACTTGTTGCATAGCTATCATACATTGAATGATCCCCGATGGGTTGAATCTTCGGTTATGCCATTTATTCCTCATATTTCGTGCCCTGCAGATGGCCCTAATACTTGCCCATCGAGAGGGCATTTTAATTTTAATAATCTTCCTGCAGGAAACTGGTATATAGTGGCTGGATATAATGCAACCAAAGAAGACAATGCTGTGGCAGTTACCGTGCAAAAAATAACAACCATTGATGGGCAGACAGTTCCATTCGTTTCTTGGTTTGGGGTATTGAATAAAAATCAATGTACGCCTTGATTTATGAATTGAATCGCACCGGGATTGGCGGAGACCGAGGTATGTAAGTTACATGGCGATGGAGTAAGGTCCTCCCGAGTGGCGTAAAACGGACCTGTCAGGAATTTCGTGTTTGGGCGTTTGATGTGAAAGAAGGAGCAGCTCTACCGGAAGTGTCCTCTTTGTAGTGTATGGACCATTTCTTTGATCGGCAGGTTTGACGTAGAAATCCGTCGCGCATCGCTACCTCTGATAATGACATTTATCAAAAGTAGGATGGCAGCTTACGCCTCATCTCGGTCGTTTGGACCACAAGGTTGTTTGCCAAATAGCGGACATCAGCGCTTCAAAGCCTCGTTGCAGAGATTGTCTGGATCTCACTGATTGCACCTATTGAATGATCCCAAGACACAGACAGGCAACCCATGGACGTTATGGTGAAAATTTCAGCAATACGGAATTGTGATCGGATCATATGACAAGCACGTTCCTTATATCCCTTACATACTGCCCCATAGTATGAAAAGGATACTCAAGGGTAGTATATTCGGGAGTAAGCGTTCGTGCCGCACACACCGGCTGAGAAAAAGCGCGTTCTGACCCGCGTGCGCCGTATTCGCGGGCAACTTGATGCGCTGGAACAGGCTTTGGAGAAGGGAACTGATTGCGGTCCGGTGCTGCAACAGGTGGCGGCTATCCGGGGAGCGATCAACGGATTAATGGCCGGTGTTCTCGAAAGCCACCTGCGGGAAGAATTTGTTGAGTGTGCCGGTGATCGTGATGCTGCCAGTGGTTCGATCGAGAATGTGGTGTCACTCGTTCGATCCTATCTCCGGTAATGCCCTCGATGCTGGCTGATAGGTTATTTGG
>NZ_JAPIVJ010000024.1:0-17012 GCF_054182245.1 Komagataeibacter sp. NFXK3 | reverse complement strand
CGATCTAGCCGAAGTCTTTTCCATCTCTCGTCCGACAGTCTATCGAGCTCTCAGCAGAACAGCCTCAATGTTCTTGTCGGGTTCACTCTAAGCGTACGTAAAGTACACTTTCGTGTCGTGACCCCTATCATTGGAATTATAAATATTATAAATTCAAAACTATATTTTAAAAACAACAAGAGGAGCGATTCATTGCATCTCAACCGGAAAGCTCTCCCCCATCTCCCCGATAGTGTCTATCGCCCTGAATTCGACCTATCCCAACTTACTCCCGGCATCCTTCATCTCGGTTGCGGCAATTTTCATCGCGCCCATCAGGCCGTCGCCACACAGGCGGCCATCAACCGTGAAGGCTCGAACGGGCTGAAATGGGGCATCGTCAGCGCCACCATGCGACGCCCCGACCTAGTGAACCAGCTTCGGCCGCAGGATAATCTCTACACCCTGCTCACCCGCGTCGAAGACAGGACCGTCGCCTCCGTCATCGGCTCCATCCATGAGATGGTGTTTTCCGGTGACGAGGCGGTCGACCTAGCTGAACGCGTCGCCGATCCCCGGATACGCATCGTCTCCCTGACCGTGACGGCCAGCGGCTATTACCTGACCGCTGACGGACGGCTCGACCCGGAAGCGCAGGCAATCCGGCAGGACCTTTCGGCGCCGCATCCCCGCACGGCCATAGGCATTCTGGCGAACGGTCTCGCTCTGGCAAGACAGCGCGGCACTGTTCCTCCCGTGATCCTGTGCTGCGACAATGTCAGCCATAACGGCGCAACGCTCAGACAGGCCGTCATGGATTACGCTTCTCTACGTGGCGATGACCAACTGGCGACATGGATCGGAGAGACAGTTCAGTTCCCCGATACGATGGTCGACCGGATTGCGCCCTCAAGCCACGTCGATGACGTCGCGGATGCAAAGAAAGCCCTTGGCGGACTTGTCGATGCCGCGCCGGTTTCTGCGGAACCATGGTTTCAGTGGATCATTAGGCCGTTCGATGGCCCCCGCCCCTACTGGGAAGCCCACCCCGGAACGAAATTCGTCCAGAATGTCGCTGTCTTTGAGGCCGCCAAGCTCCAGATGCTGAACGGCAGCCACATGCTGCTGGCCTATACCGGAGCGCTGGCGGGTCTCAACACAATCGCGGAAGCCGCAAGCGATCCCTCTCTCGGACGCATCACCGCCCGTTTCATGCGCGACGAACAGACAGCCGGCATTGCGCTCTCCGCCGGGGAACTGGACGATTACACACGGGCGCTGATGGCCCGCTTCCAAAATCCGGGCATCGTTCATGATGCAGAGCGGGTGGGACGCAACGGTTCGGCCAAGATGGCTGACCGGGTTATGCGCGCCATGCGGGACAATCTTGTCGCAGGCCGCCCCGTTTCTGGCGCTTCGCTGCTTATCGCAAGCTGGATACGCTGGTTTGCTCTGAACGATCAGGAGGCGCTGGAACTTTCCCTGACCGATCCCAAGGCGAAGGCCCTGCAACGCATCTGCGCCGAAGCCCGCGACGATCACAAGGCGCAGGCGGAAGCCTTCCTCGCCATGGAAGAGGTCTTTGGACCTCCTCTGCCGGATCATGACCGTATCGTGGCGGAGATTGCAGGCCTGCTGCGCCGACTGACGGAGGAAGATGTGCCCTCCGTCCTGCGTGAACTCGCAGCCTGAACGCAGTTTCTGGAAGCGGCCTCAGACTGCTTTCAGAATAGTCTTCAAATAGGCTCTGACGACAGTGAGATCATCCACGATCGCCAGCGCCTTTTCGTGAATATCATCGGCTGGCTGAAGAAGATCCGGCACAACGATGACCCGTATGCCCGCCGCATGGGCCGCCCGCGCACCGGAATGGGAGTCTTCAAGCGCAAGACAGTATTTCGGCTCAACGCCGATCTTTTCAGCGGCTTTCAGATAAGGCTCGGGATTGGGCTTGCCTGCGCTGACATCGTCCCGTGTGACCGTCGCGTCAAAACGCTTGTCGAGACCGACAAGTTCCAGATGATGATCCGTACGATAACGGCTTGAAGACGTGGCGATCGCCCGCGGGATGCGGAACTCGTCCAGCAGATCCAGCAAGGGCAGCACGCCGGTTTTCAGAACCAGTCGACCATTATCGACATACTCCCTGAGCAGCACTTCCTGACGGGCAAAGAAGTCTTCCATCGGAAAGGCCACGCCATACGCTTCATGCACCAGCTTACGGCACCCGTCCGCCGGCACGCCGATCATGGACCGGCAGAAACTCATCGGAATGTCGTAGCCAAGGTCTTTCCCGGCATCGACCAGCGCATCCATGGCCAGCGTCTCACTGTCGAGCAGCAACCCGTCCATATCGAACACCACCCCGTGGACAGGGAGGGCAGTTGCACTGCGGAGATGGGCTGGAATGATCTGCTCTGTCATTTTGCTTCCTGTATTTTTTGTCTTGAAGCGAATGTACAACAGCAGGACCGGAAATGAAAATCCAGAAGATTAAAAGATATTCACTAACATCACGCAATCGGATGCGAAAAAAAACGCCTCTTTCAGGCGCATGACCCGAAAGAGGCGTCAGAAATCGGAAAGCTGCTTTAATTAGAAATGCAGCGCCCCGTCATAAGCCGCCAGTACGGCTTCATGCATCGACTCAGAGATTGTCGGATGCGGGAAGATGGTCTCCTTCAGTTCCGCCTCCGTCAGTTCACCACTGCGGGCGATGACGTAGCCCTGAATCATCTCCGTCACTTCCGCGCCGATCATGTGGAGGGATCGAAGAACCCTTGATTGATGTGCTTGGCCGGTAATTTCTGGGTTTTGGCGATTTGATTGACGGTTTTTGCGATGGCGTCCAGTCTGCGTTTTGAGCAGATTGGGAGTTGTCTCTCGCTGGATGGCTATGCGCTCGCGTTCAATCTTTCGAGGAAGAGGAGGCGGCGCATATTGTAGACGATATTGGCGAGCCCGATCCTCATGGTGGCTCGACTGATACCGACAGTCCGGACAAACAGCCCCGTCTGTGACTTCTGATCGGCAAAGACATGCTCGACACGCGAGCGGATGACCGACTTTCCAGCATTTGATTTCTGGATATGCCGGGGCATAGGCTTGAGATGCGGCTTTTTGCGATGAACCTTGGAGACAAAGCCCTGCTTTTCCATGAAGTCTTCGTTGGCTTTTGAGCGATAGGCCGTGTCGGCCCAGACACTTGAGGCCGTATTGGTTTTATCCAGAAGCCCCTCTCTCAATCGCGCGCCATCACTGGCAGCGGCATGCGTTGTTTTCCATTTGCGGATGAACCGTAAGCTCCCGGCGACTGACGCCTTGCTGAATACTTCTGGTCTGGTTCAGCTATGAAGCATGAGCGATTTAAGAGATAGGGACGCGGTACTACCTGCGAGTGTCGCAGGTAGTACCGCAGAGAGGCTCCAAAGGAGCGGTAGAGAGACCGATGAGCGGGACAGGCTGGCGGACGCCTCGCGGATCGAGATCGTTTCGGATCGCCGCCGCTGGCACGCCCCTGAATTTCGCGCGCGAGTGGTCATCGCGTCCTACGAGAGCCGACGCCCCATAAGGGAGGTGGCTGCACAGTATGGGATCCATCCCAGTCTGGTGTTTCGCTGGCGGCGAGAGGCTCGGGCCAAAGCGCAGGCCAAAGGCGGGACATCGTTCATACCTGTCATGGTAGCCCCGGCCCCCGAGCCGCAGCCATCGGAGCGTCGGAGAGAACAGGGAACGCTGTCCGGCCAAGCCGTCAGCCTGGTCTTTCCGGACGGTGTGCGGCTGGAGTTCGACGCAGGGCTGTCCGCTGATCGTCTGCGTGAGATTGTGGGCGCACTACGATCATGATCCCGCTTCCTTCCACGCTGAGGATATGGCTGGCGGCCGGTGTAACCGATATGCGCCTGGGGATGCCCGGGCTGGCGTTGAAGGTCCAGGAAGCACTGGGTCGTGACCCTTTCGCGGGTGACGTCTATGCCTTCAGGGGCCGACGCGGCGACCTGGTGAAACTGATCTGGCACGATGGGATCGGCCTTTCCTTATATGCGAAGCGGATCGAGCGCGGGCATTTCTTGTGGCCTTCGGCAAAGGACGGAGCGATCCATCTCTCCCCGTCACAATTGACTTGTCTGCTCGATGGCACATATCAATGCCCCCTCTTTTCACGACGATTGATTCTCAGATCGACATGTTCGATCTCGCGATTTCTCAGTCTCCGTATGGCTGTGAACACTTCTGGTGACCGCCGGAACAGATGCGCACCCGACGATGCAGGGTCAATCACCAATCGTCCCTTACGAATTTGTACGTAAAGCCAGTTTACAGGTATACTGAGCTCCTTCGCCAGTTGAACGGCGCTGAGCAGGCACGTGTCATGGGCCCAACGCGTCTGTTTATGAGCGGCTACAATACCGGCATCTCGTCGAATGGCAGCAACTGTCGTCGGCAGCACGCGCTCAACACATGCCGGGGAGCGGTGGCCTTCTGCTGTCAGGGTTGCGGCGATGGCACTGTCATTCAGCCCGGATGTCGCGAGAACGAGAATTCTCGCCCGCATTTCAGCGCCACGTTCCAGTCGATCCACGGAAGAGACCGTCATCGGTACGGCCAGTTCTGTGACCAGACCGCCACGCCAGATGATCCGGACGCTTCCCGTTTCGTGTTCACCACGATTGAGAACCACCTGTTCGACCAGGCATCGTAGCAACGCCTTGCGTCTCGCATCATCGGTGGCTGGGTCGTGCCAGATCTTTGGGAGCCGGCCCTGGATATGAACGACCTTTGCGCCCATCTCGCGCGGCAACACGAGCGGAGAAGCGGGTTGTCCGGCTTCCGATCGGGACAAAGCCTCTTCTGCTGTGCGTACATCATTGAGGGCCGTCTCCCAACGTCGCTCCAGTTCGGCGGCGACCAGACGATTGTCCGGATCGACCTTGTTGAACTGCCGTTCAGCCAGCGTCGCTTCGTAGCGCCTGCGCTCGAGTTGCTGCTCAAGGCCTCGGCGGGCTTCCGCGACGGATTGACGCCGGGCCTTGTATGCGGCAGAGAACGCCTCGAATTCAGCAGGCGCCACCGCTTCCAGAAAGGCTTGTGTAACCGCAGCATCAATCGCCGGAGCCCGTACATGCTGACACGTTGGCAGGCCCTGGTGCGTACGCAAGTGATTACAGACATACTCGCCGCCATTCTGATATCGCACATACATTTTGTGGCCACATCGGGCACACCGAACGATCCCATGTAACAGCAGACCGCCGTTACGCGGCACCCCGCGGCTATTGGTACGCATGTAATCAACCTTGTTATCGTTCATGATGTGGCGAATTTTCAGATAGGTCTGCCAATCGATATAACCAGGATACTGGTCCCGAACGACAATGCGCCATTCATCGATGGGCCGGGGGGTTTTCTGCGGTAGATTTCCAGGCCTTTGCGCCTTGAGCCGCGTTCGTCCGTAAACAAAGGCACCTGCATAGGCCGGGTTCCGCAAAATGCGTGCCACTGCTGCCAACGTGGCCGCTGTCCAGTGTAGATCGCCGTGCCGATCTCGGGCTGGCAGATCGAGACCATTACGATTGAGATGCCTCATAACCTGCGAGACTGATTTCACTTTCAGGAAAGTACTGAAAAGAAAAGCTAATCTTCCCTGAACCTCAACGTTGGGGTCTTTGACGACTGCACCGCCAGGATTACGGACAAAGCCAATCGGCAGCGTCAACGCCAGAGCACCGCGTTCCGCCTTTGCAAGAAGGCCGGCAGTCAGACGACTGCGGATTGTGTGCAGTTCGAGTTCCGAGATAGTCCCTTTGAGACCAAGGAGCAAACGACCGTTTGGCGATGCCGGGTCGTAGACACCATCCCGATCTGCAATGAGACATTTCTGCAACCCGCAGATATCGAGCAGCGGATACCAGTCCGAGCAGTTTCGCGCGAGACGTGTCACGTCGATCGACAGAATAAGACCGACCTCGCCCAGGCCGACACGCCCGACCAACTCCCGGAAACCTTCCCGGCGCAGCGTGGAGGCACCACTGAGCCCCAGATCCGCATCAATGATTTCGACGTCGCCTGCCTTCCAGCCGAGTTCGCGGGCCCGGAGTTTCAGGGCATATTGAAGACGCAGACTTTCCTGGTTGCTGATGATCTGACTGGGCGTCGATTGACGCACATAGACGATCGCTTTCCGACCCAGATGTATTGGCAGAACCAACTCCGATCTCATGGGACGTCTCCCCCAGAATGCCTGCGATCTCGTCGATGATCTGACGTTTCTGCTTCGGCTGAAGCAATATCCAGAGATCTTTGGGTTGAATTGGCATCGTTCTCGATCCGGTCGATTTCCGATACCAATTCATTTATACTATCGACCGACAGTTTTGTACCATTAAATACGTTCACGTCGAAGTCGACGGCTGCAACGGGAATGATCAGCGTACCACCGCGGTCGTAAGAAACCTCATACGAGATCGGAAAATTGTCCCCACGTGCAGCAAGCCGCCGCAACACGACGAGGCGGCGACCAAATAGCGGATGGCGCGGATCGCATACCTTGACAACCCCTGCCGGGGATTCGTCACCCTCAATGGGCAGTATATTCCTTAATGCCTTCGCTGGAGGGTGTGGACTGGCGCAATCCGCAGAAAACATGGAGACCTGAACTGGCGGGATAATAAAAACCGCGCCAGGTCAGCATATACTGGTACCCTTTTGAGCGCCCATGTGATCAACTGCCTTCATGACGGGAGACACGGACGACATCATCGCCTTGCGCGCGGCACTTGCCGCTGCCGAGGCGCGTGCCGAGGTCGCGGAAGCCCGTGCGGCCAGCGCCGAAGCGCAGATTGCCCATCTCAAACATCTTATCGCGCGGATGCGCCAGGACCGTTTCGGCGCCTCGTCGGAGCGGGGGCGCCGCCTGCTGGCCCAATTCGAACTCGAACTGGAAGAACTGGAGACGACGCTCGCCGAGGACGCGCCCGAAAATGCGGCGGATCCCGCTGTCCGCACGACAGCACCCCGGAGCAACCGGGGGTCGGTACATAGAACGGGCACAGATATACGCTAAGGTCGGATGCTGAGGGTATATGACGGAAAACAGGTGTTTTCCGTCATTCTTTTTCTTGCCAGGAAAAGATAGCCACCAAGATAGCAAAAACTGCACGACAAACCCTGTCGTTTTGCATTACTATGCGGAAACGCTTCTGCTGAGGTTTGTCGTACATGCTGGTCGGTTATATGCGAGTGTCTTCAGCCGACGAACGTCAGTCAGTGGATCTCCAGCGCGATGCGCTGATCGCGGCTGGCGTCGATGTACGCCACATCTATTCCGACAAGGCCTCTGGTGCCCGCGACGATCGCCCAGGCCTCAAGACGTGCCTCGCCTGGCTCAAGGAAGGGGATACGCTGGTGGTCTGGAAACTGGACCGTCTGGGCCGTTCTCTATCGCATCTTCTCGATATTATCGGAGATTTTCGGGAGCGTGGCATCGCTTTCCGATCCTTGACCGAACATATGGATACGGCAACCGCGCAAGGCGAGTTGCTGTTCTCGATGTTCGGCGCACTCGCCCAATACGAACGCGCCTTGACGCGCGAACGGGTTATGGCGGGGCTGGTAGCCGCCAGGCGCCGGGGCCGGCGCGGCGGCAGGCCACCCGCGCTCGACGCGGAGAAGATTGCGGCGATTACCGTCGCCCTCGAAGGAGGCGCCAGCAAGGCGGCCATATGCCGCAACTTCGGTGTCCCGCGCTCGACGCTGATCGACACGCTGGCGCGAATTGGCTGGACGCCTCCCGGCAGAACCTGACAGATGCCGCGCCGTTCCGTTCTGACCGAGGCGCAGCGCCTGGCGCTGCTTGCCCTGCCCGAAAACGAGGCCGACCTGGTGCGCTACTGGACGCTCACTCCCGATGACCTGCGTGTCATTGTCAGTCGGAGAAGGGCGCACAATCGGTTGGGCTTTGCTATCCAGCTTTGCGCGCTGCGCTACCCGGGACGGCTGCTCCGGCCGGGGGAGCTGATCCCTCAGATCCCGCTCGCCTTCATAGGGGATCAACTCGGGATCGAGCCGGACGCGCTCGCCGACTATGCCGTGCGTGGGCCGACCCGCTACGAACAGCTCGATACGCTGCGTGGAACATTCGGATTCCAGCAATTCTGCCGGCCACTCCAGATCGAGCTTCAGGCCTGGCTTCTGCATGCCGCCCTGACGTCCAGCAGCGGAATTGTTCTCGCACGGATGCTGCTGGGCGAATTTCGCCGGCGACGCATCGTCGTGCCTGGTATCACCCTGATCGAGCGCATGGTGGGCAAGGCGCTGCTCGATGCCGAGCGGTATGTCTGCGAGCTGCTGACGCGGCATCTCACCGCCGGCCAGCGCGATCGGCTCGATGGCCTCCTCCAGCCGCATAGCGGCAGCCATATCAGCAGCCTTACCTGGGTACGTCAGCCTCCTGGCCAGCCCGGGAGGCGTGCCTTCGCCGCAATCCTCGACCGGTTGTCGCTCCTGCGTGCGATTGATTTGGATTCCGGCCTCGTGGACACCATTCACCCGGAGCGGCTTCGCCGATTGTGCCAGGAAGGCGCGCGCCTCACGGCGCAACATCTCACCTCGTTGAACCCGGCACGGCGGCGCGCGGTGCTGGTCGCCACAGCCATCGAGACGCAGATGACGCTGACAGACGACGCGGTGCTCATGTTCGAGCGGCTGTTCGGTCAGTTGTTCCGCCGGGCGGAACGGCGCGAGGAAGCCGCATTGAAACGCGATCGTCGGACCATCAACTGTTGATTTTCACTGAGAACTGACCCGGGTTTTTCATCAGGAATTGACCCAGCCAGATGCTATTTCAGGCGTAGTCGGGCGGGCGGTCAAGAAGAGGATCTGTCCTTTCTGTTTTTTGACGCGGCGGTGCTGGCGCGGAACCTGTAGCTGTCATTTCCTGTCTCGAGGATATGACAGTGATGGGTCAGCCGATCGAGGAGCGCCGTTGTCATCTTCGGGTCACCAAAGACGTCTCCCCATTCACTGAAGCTCAGATTGGTTGTGATGATGACACTGGTGCGCTCGTAGAGGCGGCTGAGCAGATGGAACAGTAGGGCGCCCCCAGACGCACTGAAGGGGAGATAACCAAGTTCATCAAGGATCACGAGATCCAGGCGGAGCAGCCTGTCGGCAATCTGCCCGGCCCGGTTGGCGGTCTTTTCCTGTTCGAGCGCATTGACCAGGTCGACCGTTGACCAGAAGCGCGCCTTCTTGCGGTGATGGGTGATCGCCTGGATGGCCAGCGCGGTCGCCAGGTGGGTTTTCCCGGTTCCCGGACCGCCGATCAGCACGACATTTTCAGCACGCTCGATGAAGTCCCCGCTATGGAGCTGGCGGATCATGGGCTCGTTGACCTGCGTATCGGCAAAGGAGAACCCGGACAGATCTTTATAGGCGGGGAACCGGGCGGTCTTTGTCTGGTAGGCGATGGAGCGCACTTCGCGTTCGGCCAGTTCCGCCTTCAGGAGTTGTGAGAGGATGGGGATGGCCGCCTCGAAGGCAGGTGCACCCTGCTCGATGAGGTCGGCCGTGGCCTGGGACATGCCATACATCCGCAATCCACGGAGCATGACGACAAGTGAAGCAGCAGCAGGATCATGACGCATGGCGGCTGTCTCTTCGCAGGATGTCATACCGCCCTGTATCGGCGCACGGTTCGTGTTCGAGCACCAGGGCCTGTGGGGCATCAAGCCGGGGAACCACGGTTCTCCTGGCATCGATCAGGCGATGAAGCGTATTGAGAACATGGGTCTTGGTCGCCACGCCGTCTTCAAGTGCCAGTTCAACCGCGCAGAGGACAGCCTGCTCATCATGCTGCAGCACAAGAGCCAGTATTTCAGCCATTTCCCGGTCGCCTCCAGGCCGCCTGAGCAGTTGGTCCTGCAGGGTCCGGAAGGCGGCTGGCAATTCGGTAAACGGCGCGCCATTGCGCAGGGCGCCCGGTTTGCGCTGGATCACCGCCAGATAATGCCGCCAGTCATACACCGTGCGGCCTGGCACACCATGCGAACGCGTGATGATCCGGTCATGCACGCACAGAACCTGCCCTTCGGCGATAATGCGCAGCTTGTCGGGATAAACCCGCAGGCTGACCGGACGATTGGCAAAGGAGGCCGGCACGCTGTAGCGGTTGCCTTCGAACTGGATCAGGCAGGTTGGTGAGACGCGCTTGGTCTGTTCGACAAACCCGTCAAAGGGACGTCCCGGGATCATGAGGTAGGGACGTTCGCTGGCATGGACCTCGGAGACGCTGTGCGGCAATTCAGCATGCTGCAGCCGTTCCCAACAGTCCAGGCAGCGGGTTTCCAGCCAGGCGTTCAGCGCCCCCAGATCAGGAAAGGCAGGCAGATCCTGCCAGATCTGGCGCCGGGCATCCTGCACGGTCTTCTCGATCTGCCCTTTCTCCCATCCGGCTGCCGGATTGCAGAAGGTCGCCTCGAACAGATAATGGCTGGCCAGGGCCATGAAGCGCAGATTGACCTGACGTGCCTTGCCTGACCCAATCCGGTCCACGGCGGTCTTCATGTTGTCAAAAATACCCCGCCGCGGCACGCCACCGAGCACGCGGAAGGCCTCGGTAAGCGCATCGAAAAGCATCTCGTGGGTCTGCAGGGGATAGGCCCTGAGTATGAAGGCCCGGCTGAAGGACAGTTTGGTGTGGGCAACCTGCAGCTTGACGCGATGCCCGGCAATCACCGCCCAGTCCTCGCCCCAGTCGAACTGGAAGGCTTCCCCGGGCTGGAAGCACAGGGGCACGAAAACACCCCGACCCGTTGTCTGGCGTGCCTGGCGCTGTTCGTGTTTCCACTGCCGGATGAAAGCGGCCACCCGTCCGTAGGACCCATCATAACCCAGCGCCACAAGGTCTTCATGCAGTCGTCGCGCCGTGCGCCGGTTCTTGCGGGGGCGAGCGGCTTCCAGGACCAGCCATCCCCTCAGCCTGTCAGCAAACGGGTCCAGTCGGCTGGGACGTTCGGGTACCTGGAACCGCGGTTCAATACTCTGTGCCCGGAGATATTTCCGGATCGTATTGCGTGACAGTCCCGTCCGGCGTTCGATCTCGCGGATCGGAAGATGATCCCGGCAGTGCCACCGACGGATCACACTCAGAAGCTCCATGTCAATCACTCCTCAAACCCCCAGCAGATGCTGCCGGGGAGTGTGAAGGCATGGGTCAAATCTCGATGAAAATTTCCGCCCTACCCGGGTCAGTTCTCAGTGAAAATCAACACAATACCAGCCTGTTGTGATTCATCCGTCTTTACGAAGAGATGGAGTGAATGGTGACATGGACTGGTATTGCCCGACGTGAACATAGCCGGGAAGGACTGCGATATCCATCGGATACGACGGACGGGGAGTGGGCTTTGATCATGCCATTTATACCCCCGGCGAAACGGGGTGGCCGCCCCCGCACGACGGATATGCGCGAGGTGGTCAATGCGATGCTCTACATAGCCTCGGCCGGGTGCGCGTGGCGCCTGCTGCCGAAATGCTTTCCGCCGGTCTCGACCGTCAGGCGCTATTTTTACGCCTGGCGTGATACCGGGCTGTTCGAGGTCATGAATACGGTGCTGGTCATGAGCCTGCGCGAGATCGAGGGGCGTGAAGCCTCCCCGAGCGCGGGCGTGATTGACAGCCAGTCGGTGAAAACTACGGAAAGCGGCGGGCTTTCGGGCTATGACGCGGGCAAGAAGGTCAAGGGCCGCAAGCGCCATATCGTGACTGATACCTGCGGCTTCCTGATCTTTCTCCTCGTTCATGCCGCCGACATCCAGGACCGTGATGGGGCGGTTGATGTCCTGGCGGCAATACGCAGGCGCTTTCCTTGGCTGCGCCACATCTTCGCTGATGGCGGCTATGCTGGCGACAAATTGCGATCCGCGCTCGCCTCCATGGGAAAATGGACGATCGAAATCATCAGGCGGCCCGATACGGCGAAGGGCTTTCAGATCCTGCCGCGCCGCTGGGTGGTTGAACGGACATTCGCCTGGCTGGGACGGTGCAGGCGGCTCGCCAAAGATTGGGAAAAGTCCATTGCTTCCTCAACCGCATGGACATTGATTGCCTCGATCCGAATGCTCACACGACGGACTGCAAAGCATTGTCAGGGTTAAAGAACTTTCGAATCAGGCTCTAAAAAATATTATGCATTCCCTTCTGGATAGGATTTTTTCAATATTTCCATTTCCATTAATTCTGAAAATTTTCTAGTTCCAGATTTTGCTATTTCGCTACCTATTTCAGCGAATTTTTCTTTCATCCATGGTTTTTCTGTGAATAAAGAAAAACATATGGCGTAAGCCGCACCAGCTAAATATAAATCTAAATCATCGATATTTCTGTTTTCAAGAAAACATTGGTGGGCCACTTGCTCACCAATATAAGAAATATCTATTTTTACTCTTATTTTCATAGCGCCCTAATATGAATTTAATTTTTATAAATGTAATAAATTATATTTTTTGTAAATTAAAAAATTATTGAAATGGCAGATATCGAAGGGATAAGAAAGCCATATTATCGTCTGTATGCGGCGTTCCTCCATATCCTGAGAATCCAGCAACATCGGTGTGAGAGAATTGTGCGCCAAATGATAATGTGCCATAATCTCCCTGAAAGTAACGCCACCAAAAACCTATTGTTCCTTGAGAAACTCGACGAATGTTGGCATTACAGGCCATAGCGCTTGGAGCATTTTCAATTTGGCATCCTGAGACATTGTACCCTATATTACCATAGCCATATGGAGTTCCATTAACATTGTAAGAACTGCGAGAAAGTATATTTTCCATACCACCGTATGCATATATATCAACTGATTTATATGGGTGTCCGATCAACCCTATTAATACTTGAGCTTCAGGGAGTAGGGCTGGAGATCCATGAATATTAGTTGTGGCATCAGGTAAATTTGTTGTTCCATAACGACCTATTCCGTAACCAGCCAACCCAGATGCTTGAAAGTCGAAATACTTTTTCACAACAGGAATAACCATTCCGCCGCCACCACCACCAGCGAATTTGGTATGACTTTTTCCTGTTCCAATGTAACTGACCCGATCATGTATGAATCTACCAATTCCGAAAGCTTCAAAATGACCAAATTTGGGATCTGCTGATCCTTTTAAAATAATGTCGGGCGCGACATCATCTGAATAAGTTGTGGAAACATTTTCAACTTGTCCACCAGAATTGTTGTATGTTATTTTTTCTTCACTTGGAGTGTATATTGTTCCTCCCCATACCGATTGCGGGTTTTCTAGGGATAGACCAATATGATATTCATGATTATGGAATCCTTTTACAATACGAATTCCTGTATTTCGTGTCCATGTAAAACCAGGAACATATTGAGCATCAATAACAAGTGGTATTTGCTCACTTCTTGTATCCATACCCTTCTTAAAAAGAGTGGCTAAGGACCATGACTGTCCTCCCATAATATAAAAATCATCTATTTTATTTTCAAATTCGCCATACATTACTCGTGATCTTAAAACATAGCTATTGCTTTGTCGTGAGTTTGATGCAGATCCAGCCCCTTGAAAATCGACTTCTGTATAACCAGATACATGCCACTTATCGGTGATATCTGCACCAACTAGTGCTGAGAACCTACTTTGCCTTTCTGTTTCATGGAATTCATTCATATGCGCATTTGGCGAGTTCATCCATGGTATAGAAGAGAAATTTGAACTAATATCAGCGGTTTCATTTCTCGATCTAAATATACCTGCCATTTCTACATATCCACCCAAAATAATAGATATGCGGCCTACATTAAATTGACCTTTGTGGAACAGTCCATTTGTGGTATTCCCAGAAGGAGAAACTGGCATTCCTGTTATTTGACCATAGGTTGTGGGTTCACTCCGAGGGTCTGTTCCTCCAATTGTAATCCATGGACGATTTATTGCATAATTATCTGCATTAGGATTGCCAATTATAATTGGCCTATTATAGGCAGGATCTGTCGATATTTTCTCACGATTCAAAGCAGTTTCTTTAACTAAACGAACTTCATTATCTTGTTTAACCTGCTGAATTTTCATATATTGAATTTGTTTCTGTAAATAATTGATTTGTTTTTCCATTATGCTTATTTGCCTTGACGCTGTTTGTGAATGAGCGCTATGTAAACAAAATGAATACACACAAGAAAAAGCGCCTGACATCAATAGCATATTTTTTGCATACATAGACACAGGAATATCCTAACAATATTATTTATAGATAATATTTAATACATGCTGTGATAATCGCCTAAAGAACTTATTATGAATCTTATATGAATCTTATATGAATTTATGAAAATATCAGTGGAAGTTCATAAACTGGAGGGTTCGAAGAACCCCTGATTGATGTGCTTGGCCGGTAATTTCTGGGTTTTGGCGATTTGATTGACGGTTTTTGCGATGGCCTCCGGTCTGCGTTTTGAGCAGATTGGGAGTTGTCCTCCGCTGGATGGCTATGCGCTCGCGTTCAATCTTTCGAGGAAGAGGAAGCGGCGCATATTGTAGACGATATTGGCGAGCCCGATCCTCATGGTGGCTCGGCTGATACCGACAGTCCGGACAAACCGCCCCGTCTGTGACTTCTGATCGGCAAAGACATGCTCGACACGCGACCGGATAATGGATTTTCCTGCATTCGATTTCTGGATATGCCGGGGCATAGGCTTGAGATGCGGCTTTTTGCGATGAACCTTGGAGACAAAGCCCTGCTTTTCCATGAAGTCTTCATTGGCTTTTGAGCGGTAGGCCGTGTCAGCCCAGACACTTGAGGCTGTATTGGTTTTATCCAGCAGCCCCTCTCTCAATCGCGCGCCATCACTGGCGGCGGCATGCGTTGTTTTCCATTTCCGGATGAACCGGTATTTTCGATCGATGGAAACATGCGATTTATAGCCAAAGAACGGGATAGCGAGATCGCTGGATGGCATGGTTCCATCATCCTGCCGCTTCGCCTTCGTGAACTTCAGTGTCCATCGCGCATGACGATCCTTGTGCGACAGCTTTGCGGGTTTGTCCTGCCAGTCTTCAGGAATACGTCCTTCCCGAAGATCGGCTTTCTCTGCATTGGTGTTCCGCTGCTTCGGAGCCGCTACCAGCGTGGCATCCAGGATCTGGCCTGACATCGGCAAATACCCGGCGTTGCGCAGGGTGGCATCAAAGCGGTTGAACAGCCAATCGATCGCACCCGCCTGGGTCAGACGCTTTTGATACAGCCAGACCGTTTTGGCATCCGGCACCCGATCTGAAAGTCCCAGACCAAGGAAACGCATAAAGGAGAGGCGATCGTTGATCAGATATTCCGTCCGCTCATCAGACAAATTGTTGAGCGTCTGGATCACCAGAATTTTGAACATCAGCACAGGATCAAATGGCGGTCGTCCGCCTTTGCTGCCGTCAGAATACGCCAGAGCCTTCTCCAGGTCAGGGCGGAAGACTTCAAAATCCACAGTCCGGGAAAATGCTTCGAGCTGATCACCAAGCCCGCTCAAGCGGGCAAGCCGCTCTTCAACGTCAAAAAATCCCGTCTGCTTCATACCGCCATTCCCTCAGTCAGAACCGGACGAATGGAATCACAGAGCTGGTTTCAAAACCAGCGGGTTTTTCGAACCCTCCACGCCCAGTTCCTGGAAAGGCCGTATTATGGCTCGCGGCAGATGACATGGCATCTGCGCCGCCTGGGACATGAAGTGGGGCGCAAACGCGTCCGCCGGCTCATGGCGATCATGGGCCTGCGGGCGATCTACCAGAAGCCACGCACGAGTGTGCCCCATCCGGAGCATCGGAAATATCCATATCTGCTGCGGGATCTGGTCATTGATCGACCTAACCAGGTCTGGTGTTCCGATATCACATATATTCCCATGAAACGGGGATTTCTCTATCTCGTGGCGATCATGGACTGGTTCACGCGCAAGGTGCTGTCCTGGCGTCTGTCGAACACGATGGACGCGGAGTTCTGTATTGAGGCACTTCGGGATGCGCTGATGCGTTACGGCACCCCGGAGATTTTCAACACGGACCAGGGCTCACAATTCACGACGCCCCGTTTTACCGGTATCCTGGAAGAACGTCAGATCCGCATTAGCATGGACGGGCGTGGGCGCTGGCTGGACAACGTGTTCATCGAGCGTCTGTGGCGGTCGTTGAAATACGAATGTGTCTACCTGCACGCATTTGAGACCGGATCAGAACTTCGAGTGGGGCTCACGAAATGGATCACCCATTATAACGGGCAACGTCCCCATACGGCCCTGGCTGGACGAACGCCTGATGAGGCGTATCATGGCGCGCCGACGCCATCTGGTCCGGCGTTAACCCCGGACCAGATGGCCAACAGCAAGGGGTCGTTTGCGGGAGGGGGCGAAATCCTACGCTAAGGATTTAGGCCAGCGATATTCGCCGGTGAGGTTGATGTGTTCCCATCCCAGCGGTGAGACATGGGCGAGGAGATCAGGCGGGATGATGATGCCGTCCACGGCGCGTCTGTCCACGACCTCCCCGAGTTTCATGGTGTTCCAGAAGATGATGATGGCGGCGAGCAGGTTCATGCCGGCAATACGATAGTGCTGCCCTTCGCCTGAGCGGTCGCGTATCTCACCTCGACGATGGAAGCTGATGGCGCGCTTGAGGGCATGATGGGCCTCGCCCTTGTTGAGACCGATCTGAGCCTGGCGCTGGAGACCGGCGTCGAGAATCCAGTCGATCATGAACAGGGTGCGCTCGATGCGACCGATCTCCCGCAATGCGAGGGCCAGCTCATTCTGGCGCGGGTAGGAAGCGAGCTTGCGAAGAATCTGGCTGGGGGCGACGATGCCCGCTGCGATCGTTGCCGTGACGCGCAGGATGTCGGGCTGTCAATCGGCACTCAAAAATAACCCCTGATCGGCATGCAATATTAACCCCCTGTTGAAGGCCCGGCCTGTCTCCTGAAGCCGTAGGCGTAAGGAGACAGGCCGGGGCAGGTATGGATCTGGAGAG
>NZ_JAPIVJ010000023.1:0-19106 GCF_054182245.1 Komagataeibacter sp. NFXK3 | reverse complement strand
AGTCCTGCCTTTGCTTACCGGAAACTTTCTCGCCATTACGGTGACGACGAAAAGCTCACAAATGTTCCCATGAATGACTGCTTTGCCAGCCTTGTCGCTTGATAACCGACATTCTGTTACCCCCCCAAGTCAGACGTTCCATTCCGGCTGTTCATGCAGGGAGAAATTATCTTTGAGCAAGGCGGGCATGATTTGTGAAGTGGATATGTCCGCTGGGACGTCGTATCTGCACTGTGCCTCTTCATGCGTGCCTTTGTTGTTCATACACGCGCAGATTCAGATCGGTGAGATCGAGGAGAGGCGTCGGGATCTGATGGACGCGCGCCCGCCTGACCAGGACACCAATAATCTGTTGCGCCTCCACAGGAGCGCCCTGCAGCAGATCCCGGAACATGGAGGACGTCAGGGTGGAGTCCGTTTTCGTCAGGAGACTGACAGTGCCCTTTAGCGCGGCATCCCGCAGGGGATAACCGGCAGCGGCGGCCGTTGACGCACATTCATGGATGACCGCCTGCGCAAAGCCCTGACCTGCTGGCTGGCTGGCGATATCCCCCACGGTTCCGCGCATCAGGCAGCAGATGCTGCCCAAGGCGGCGAGCAGCACCCATTTGTCCCACATATCCTGCAGGATGTGGGTGGAACACACGGTTTTAAATCCGGGGCCCGACAGGGTTTCCGCAATACTGCGCGCCGCTGGCGTATTGCTACCGTCCCGCTCCCCGACGGAAAGCCGGGGAAGGGAGCCCGTCTGGACAATGCGCCCCTGCGCATCAAGCATGCTGACGATAAAGCACGTGCCTCCCATGACCGCGGCAGGGCCAAAGCGGTCTGCCAGAATATCAAGATGCTGCATGCCGTTGAGAAGCGGGACAATCCGTGTCTGCGGTCCCACCGCAGGCGCGAAATCGTTCATTGCAGCCATCAGGGAATAGGCTTTTACGCTGAGCAGGATGATGTCGTAGGGCCCCTCAATCCCACCGGCCATCACCATCCGGGGGGTCATGGTGACGTTGCCAACGGAACTGATCAGGCACAGGCCCCCGGCACGGAGCTGCTGCAGGCGCCTTTCGCGCACCAGAAAGGTCACGTCATGCCCGGCGCTGGCCATGCGGGCGCCAAAATACCCACCCACGGCGCCTGCGCCGACAACAAGAATTCTGGAACCCATGACGCTGTTTCCTCTCTTTGATCCGCCCTGACGTGTTGCGGTTGAGGGCGAGTTGAAGCGCTCTGGCGGCAGGGGTCAAGACAGGCTCAGAATCTCGATCTTCCCGGGTGCCGGGCCTTGATGCTGGCCGCGTCGATATAGGTCTCGACGACCTGAAGGCTTTTGTGCCGCGAGAAGCGCTTCAGTTCCAGGAGATCATACCCGTCTTTCGCCCCCGTGGTGATGGCGCCGCGGCGCAGGCTGTGTCCGCCAAAGTCCCCCTCAAGGTGGGTGTCGCCACAGCGTTTGCGGATGATGTCCGTGACTGCCCGGTCCGACAGGGCGTGCGGCCCGATCCTGGGCGGGGCTCCGACGGGAGTGACTCCCGCCCTGTGGCCCCGCGCGGACCAGATGCGCCGGAAGACCGGACCTTCCGTGATCCCGGCCTGCCGGAGCCAGGTCTCGTATGCCAGAACCGGGCAGTTCCGGGTCAGGCCCCGCGGGATGCCGATCAGAGTACCCTTGCGCTGGGGATCACCCTTGGACCGGCCCAGCCGGATCTGCATGCCATCCTCATCCACCGTGATGTCGTCCACCTTCAGTGCGGCAAGTTCGGAGCGCCGGAACGCGCCAGCAAAACCGATCAGGAGAATGGCCCGGTCCCGCGCACCGACCAGATCATGTGGACTGATGGCTTCGACGACCCGGACCAGCCTGTCCCAGGTGAGCGCGGTTTTCTGGCGGGGCAGAGTCTCCTTTGCCTCCCGCCGGATGCCGGCAAGCGTTGCGGTCACCATCGGGTGGGCGGTGGGTACGGCAATCTGCGCCAGGTGATGCAGGTAGCGCAGGGCGGCCCGATGCAGGTCTATGGTGCTGGTCCTGCGGCCCTGCAGCGCCATGTCGGCCAGATAGGCGGCAACATCCTCGCCGCGGGCCGGCAGGGCGGGCAGGGCATGACCGGCAGCCCAGCGACACCAGGACCGCACGGCGGCGCGATAGGTGCGCAGCGTGTTTTCGGCCTTGCTGCGGTGCATATAGGCATCGGCCGCCTGACGGGCCGTGGCCAGGCGGCCATCATGTTCGGGCACAGGCTGTGTCGAGACGACGGAAAACCATTGCGCGACGGCAGCAGCCGGCTGGCCGACGGGCGCAGGAGGCGATGCGTCTGACGTCCCGGGACAGGCTCCTACGGGCTGGAGCGGCCGGAACCAGGCCAGGAAGCTGGGCGTACCGTCGTCGATTTCCAGTCCGACAGCCAGTTCGAACCCCGATGGGACATCGGCCACATGGTCCTGAGCCATCTGCTGGGCAGCCGACGCATATGGCACGCCCTGGGCGAGGGGGATATCCGGGGAATAGCTACCGTCCGGCAATTCGATGCCCGCCAGAAGCAGGGGCAGGGGCGGGGTGAACCGCGCGGTCGAGAGGATTTCGCGCCAGCGCGCCGGGTCCTGTGTCTCGGCCAGACGCTGTCGTGTCAAATGGTCAACGCGGGCGTGCAGCGCGGCCTGCGCGCGCCTGCTGGAGCCGAGGATGCGGATGTCGCTCAGCATGACCGGCTTTCCCGGTCCGAAGACCCCTGGGTGCAGAAAAGGTGACCGGGGTCGCCCCTGCCTCTTTTCCGCTGGCCCGGCCTAGGCTGGGCGATCGGTTCGGCAGGACAGAGCCGACCGCTACGCGGGCAGCAGGGGAGGGGCAGACAGGCAGGTAGGGTGGAAAGGCTCTGGAACAAGCGCATTTTGGGATTTTTGTCGAAATGCCTCATGAATGGGAACAGAAATCCTATTTTACCAACCACCTATTTGGCACCGTCCAGTTAATCGTGGCAGAAAATGCTATCCAGCGCGGTCGGGAGCTCTGTCAGATTATCCGCGTCCATAAGCAGCGACCTTGAAGGTTTTTTCGTGGCTGAACAGTAAACTACATGTTTGTCAGAGACGAAGAGAATACCGGGCATACCGGTTTTCTCCTGTCCGAATAAGAGCATCAAGCGCCACCAGATCAACCAGATCACGCGTCGCCGTGGCAGACGTCGCCCCTGTAATCGACCGATAATTCTGGGCACTCAGGCCACCTTGAAAACCATCAGGCCCTTCTGCCAGCATTCGAAGCAGGGCCTTCTCCTGACGAATGTTCAGTTTTCCGCGTAAGCGATCCAGAAACCGCGTTTTCTCAATAAGAAACCGGATGTTCCGAAGCGTGCGGGATTGCGCCTCCAACACGACCTGAGAGAACCAGACCATCCAGTTCTCTATCTGGTTCGTCTTGCTGGCCCGATGCAGTTCGAGATAATACGCTTTCTTGTATGTATTGATGGTCGCGGCCAACGCCGTCAGCGTTGGGGCTGCGAGGGTTTGCGCCAATGCTTTTTCAGCAATAGCCCGTCCGATGCGACCATTTCCATCTTCAAAGGGATGAATGGTCTCAAACCACAGATGCGCAATCGCAGCCCGCTCAATCGCGGGCAAGGGGTCGATCCCGCTTGGGGCGGTCCTGTTAAACCAGCCGATAAACTGCGCCATCTCCGAAGGGACGCTTCGAGATGGCGGGGCTTCGAAGTGGATGTGCGGCGCATGGATGGGGCCGGAGATAATCTGCATTGCCTCGGCATGCGTCCGATATCTGCCAATGACATCCAGATCTCGCCGACCGTTCATGAGCATGGCATGCCACTCAAAGAGACTCTGGTCAGTCAAAGGGGCCGCATAATGCCGATAGAGGTCCGCCATCAATTCAGCGGCCCCAGCCTCAGTTGGCGTAGAACGTCGCCTGTCTGTGGCGAAGCCAAGGTGTCGCGCAATCGACGATTGCACACTGGCCCGATCAAGCTCCTCGCCTTCAATAGCGGAGCTCTCGACCGTTTCTTGCGACATGAGTTGAACGACAAGATGCTGATTGGCGTCTTTGTCCAGATGCTGCATCGCACCGACGACCACGCCTGAACCTTTCAGGAACTCCGTTTCGGCGTCTCGCAGACAGCTTTTCTCGAAGTGAAAATGTGGCCAGTCCGGAAGCTGCCAATTCCAAAGCATGATTGATATCCCAAGGCTCTATCAATCATTCTATCGCATTTTTATGATTGATAGAAGTCTAATCTATCGATCCTTCGGCGTGACGGATTATGCTGCGTATGAACCCAGAGTGGCCCGCAGCATTCCATAATGTTCACTAAGACGGACATCATATCCGCCGTTTTCTGATGAAGGCGAGATATTCCCAACAGTAGATAAATGGTGCGGATCTGGTTCGCTCTTCCACGCAATCTGGACCGAAGCGGGACATTCATCCCGGATCGTCAATGCGAGGAGAAACTTTTGTCGAGCCATATGCATTGACCAGGCATCTGCCTGCGCATCGTACCGGCATAGGCCGGATGAGGCCACGGCCTCCTTTTCGGTGAAGCAATGGACAGCATGGCCGATGGCGAGAAACTGCCACGGGGCAGGGCTGCCGTACATTTCGGTCAGGAAGCCGTCAAACTGGGAGCTGGTCGAGGTATCATCCGCCCCGTTCATGGCAAGAACCCGTGCCCGGATCGCATGTGCCAGGGCGGGATTATCCGTCGAGAGATTGCCGTGGAACGCGACCACGGCTGCGATCTCCGGACCGGACCGCGCGAGATCCAGCACGGCCGCGCCGCCGAAGCAATAACCGATGGCGCAAGATGGGTCGTGTCGATTGGTGCCTGCGATACAAACGACCTGAACTGTGCCAGGGCAAAGGCCACGCGACGGCGCATCATGGAACGGTCAGCGAGCAGAAGGGGGATATGGCATCGCGTGCGCCAGCGGCGTCTTTCGGGCGGATCGCGGCGGCATACATATCCGTCAGCAGGATCACGTAGCGTTGCCCTGCGATGTCCTCGGCCTTGCGGATCACGCTCTCGTTGACGCATGAACCATGCGGGCACCATCAGGAGACCCGGCCGCCGCGCGGCAGTCGTGTCGTCGTAGATTAGGACGCAGTCATAACGCGCGCCCTCGAACGTCTACGAAACTGGCCTGTCGACCATGCGGGCACGCGCATGCCCGGAAATAAGGAACGGCAATGCGGCAATGACGAGCGGACGCAAACAGATCATTGACGTTTCTCTTTCGGTTATGGGACGGGCGAGGGGCAGGTCAGATTATCGCATATGCTGTTTTGCGCTCAACCATTGACGGAGTAAAGCTGTCAGGAGATCGCCATAACGGACCAGAATGAGAGTTTTCTTCAGCCCTGTCCGGGATGGACAGGGGGCTTGGCGGGACAAGTCGACGGCGCCCCGTGGGGAGAGGAAAGCAACGCGAGGTTTTCAGTCCAGAGAGTTTTTTGCAGTGGCGTCATCCAAGCATAGCGGGCTGGGGGAGGCTGCTGCCTGGAAGCACTGATGATGCGTAACCGAATTAAGGGTACTTTTTCGCATTAATAAGGATCATTTTTCTCCTGATTAAGGGGAACCTGAATCGGAGAGGATCGCGGAAAACCTGACATTCTCCTTATTAAGGGCCATTCGATAAAATTAGCAGGAATTTCCAGATTTGTCCTACTTCCGACAAGATAACTTATCGGAAGTAAGTTTTTGATTGGTCGGATTTTGCCCCGCGAGGAAGGGAGGGGGCAGAAAGTCCGGGAAACCGCGCCTTTCCAGATCAATCGGGCGCTTTTCCGTTCTCCAAAACCCGTTAACATGATACGACGCATTATATGAAGCACAAACGCCTTAATATGGTCAGGGTCAGGCAGCGCGGTTTTCCGCTGAGGGCGGGTAGGCTGTCCGCTTTCGCCGTCCGTCCGACGTCGGCCTGCAGCGAGTTTAGGGCGGAAAACCGGGGATCCGATCAGAATGGCTGAGACCGGCCGACTGCTGCAGGCGGCGCGTTCGCCGACCGGCCTGTCGCCTGCCACGGCACGGACCTATGCGGCCTCCTGGCGCGCCTTTGTCAGAACCCAGCCAGCCGATAGCGGCTTTCCGGTCGGCCCTGTCGCGGTGGCAGCGTGGCTGGAGGCCCGGGCGAAGACGGGACGGCCGCGGCAGAGCCTGGTGGTGGATCGCGCGGCGCTGACGGCATGGTGTGCTGCCAATGGCGAGGCGTTCGATGTCGCCCTGCCCGCTACGCGGGTGCGCCGGACCGGGGCCGGGGTCGATGCGGCTTCGCTGCTGGCCGCCGCGCGACGCTGTAGGGCCGACCTGCCCGGCTTGCGCGACCGGGCTTTGCTGTTGCTGGCGGCTACGCTGGACATCGGCGCCGAGGCGCTGGCCCGTCTGACGGTGGAAGACATCAGCGACACGACAGACGGGATGACCGTTGCCCTGCTGCGGCCCCGGTCCGGGCGCCACCGGTTGCGCCGGTTGCGGCGCCGCCGGGACCCGGCCGTTTGTCCGGTGCGGAGCTGGGCGGCCTGGCGCGATGCCGCGCAATTGCGGTGGGGGGCGGCGTTCCGGGGGATCGATGCGCATGGCACGGTCGGGGATCCATTGTCGGTGCCGGGGATCCGGTTCGTGCTGGACCGGGCGCTGGGACGTCCGGACCGCCCGGCCCACCGGACGCGGCGGACAAAATCCGGGTCCCCGCCAGAGTCCCCAGTTGGGACGGCGGTGCGTCGACGCACGATGAGGGCCGCCCCGGGCTGGATCCGGACAACGCTGACGGTGAGCGGTCCGGTAGACGAAGTGGCCCGGTTCCGGGTGGCGGCCCGGGGACCGGGGATCATCCCCTGGCAGGTGGATTTTGACTACGAACAGGCCCGCCTGCTGGCGCCGATGGCGGCAAAGGGGGCGCAGGCGGTGACGCTGGCCCGGCTGCTGCGCCAGGCATCCGAACGCCTGCATCGGATCGCCCTGCAGCATCAGGCGGCGGGTACGCCCGCCTGTGCCTTTGACCTGCACCGGCTGGTACCGGTGCCCGGTCCCATTCTGGAAGCCGGGGCGGATTCATGCGCGGCGGCGGCCTGGCTGCAGGCACAGTGGGGCACGCTGCTGCCGTTGCGTCGGGTGGAGGTCGAAGCCGTGCGCGACCAGCGCGCCCGCCGCAGTGCGCGGCTGGTCTACAACTTCTGGTCGGCGGAATGGACGCCGTGGCAGGCGCTGGAGCGGGTGCGGACGGACTGGCCAGAGCTGGTTTTCGACATCCGGCCGCAGTACGCGCGCGCTGATGCCGGGAAGACCGCCGATGCTGCCTGACAAGGACGAAGACTGGGGCGATCAGCCGCGTCGGTTGCCGCGCCCGGCGGTGCCCGAGTTCCATGTCGAGGGGTTTGACGGGCCGCTGGACCTGCTGCTGGATCTGGCGGAACGGCAGCGCCTGGATCTGGGCATCTTGTCCATTGCGGACCTAGCGGCCCAGTTTGTGGATGAGGCGGAGCGGCTGGCCCAGACCACGCCACTCATGCAGCGCGCGGACTGGGTGATCTGGATCGCCCGGCTGGTATTCCTGCGCTCGCGGCTGCTGTTTGCCACGCAGGCGGAAAAGCAGGTTGCCGAGAGCGAGGCACGCCGGACGGCGGACCAAATCGAGGGGTTGTTGCAGATGCGCGCGGCAGCGGACTGGCTGGAGGCGCGACCGCAGCTTGGCGTGTCGGTTTTTACGCGGGGCGGGGCGCGGGCGGATAGCAGTGTTTCTGCATGGCAGGGGACGTATTTCAGTCTGATGGAAGCCTGTCTCAGTGTACTGGAGCAGGAATTGGCGCGGGTTGCGACGTCCGTTCCCGTCTATCGGATTAATGTGCCTGCATATTGGCGTGTGACAGATGCGCTGACTCTGGTCTGTGAAAAAATAGCGAACGGAACCTTCCGCAGCATATGGGAAGACTGTATGCTCCTAACGGATTTAAGGGGACCGGACAGGATCATTGATCGTCGCGCGGTTGTTGCTGCTACGTTTGTGGCTGGCCTTGAACTGGTGCGACGGGGAGAGGCATCGATTGCCAATGTTGCGTTTCCCTCGCCGTGATCTGCGTCTCCCCACCATAGCGGTGATAGTGTGTGCCTTAGCAGTCTGTCGGGTTTGTAAATGCTGTTTCAAAATTCCCCACATGTGCTGTCGGAAAATTCCCCAGCACGGATATGGTGATCAGCCATTGAGGTGATCGATAGCTCCATGCTTTGGGGGCCTACCGCGGCGCTTTGGCGCTGCCGGTGGCATCAGATTGGCGTGGGCCCGTGTATGCTCGGGGATCAGATCGGCATGCTGGCGCAGGCGATAGCTGGCACCTTCGATGTGGACGACGACAGCATGGTGAAGTAGCCGGTCGAGCAGCGCGGTGGCGACGACCGGGTCGCCGAAGACCTCGCCCCACTCGGCAAAACCGCGATTGGAGGTCAGGATCATCGCTCCCTTTTCGTAGCGGGCATTGACCAGCTGGAAGAAGAGGTTGGCACCACCTGGCGTGATTGGCAGGTAGCCAACTTCATCGACGATCAGCAGCGAAGCCCGCGTGTAGAAGCGAATTTTCTCGGCCAGACGCCCCTCGCGTTCGGCTCTGGTGAGCGCCTCGAGCAGTTCTGCCAGAGAGCAGCGATAGACGCTGCGTCCGGCCCTGACGGCGGCCACGCCGATGGCTGTGGCCAGATGGGATTTTCCGGTGCCTGGCGGGCCCAGAAAATGCAACACCTCGGCCCGATTGATGAACTCGAGCTGGGCCAGCGCGGTGATGCGATGCCTGTCGAGTGAAGGCTGGAACGAGAAGTCGAAGCTCTCGATAGTTTTGATCGGCATGAGGCGGGCGGTGCGCAGTGCTACGCTGATGCGCCGTCCCTCGCGCAGGTTCAGTTCTTCGGCCAGCAGATCGTCGATGGCCTCGATGGCGCTGATCTCGCCCTTTTCCAGCCTGCCCAGCGTGTGATCAAGCGTTTCGAGGGCGCGTGCCATATGGAGAGCCAGCAGGCTTTGTCGGATGCGTTCGGTGACAGACATCATGCGGTCCCTTTGGCATTGATGTTGGCCAGGCGTTCACCCACCGCGCCGTAGAAAGCCAGAGGACGCTGGAGGATCGGCACCGCCGGTGTCGTCGGCAACATCTCGGCGTGTTGAACCGGTGGGGCCTTGCGGTGGCCTGGCTCGATCCGCTTACGGTTTTTGCCTTCCAGCACGGGATGCCGGGCGATGAGTTTCCCTTCCTCGAAGATCAGGACTTCATGTGTATGGTGCTGGATCTCGACCACGCGACGGCGGGCAGTGTCAGGCACACTGTAATAATTGCCGGCCACCGCCACCATCCCCTCGCGGCTGATCCGCCGCTCGACGCTCAGAACAGCATCGTAGCGCAGGGCAGGCAATGGATGCAGATGGGGCTGCTCCTGTGCAAAATGCTCCTGCACGATCCGCCCGGTGGTGGCATGTGCCCGCGCGTTGGCGATATCCGCGCGCCAGACGTCGAACTGGGCGTTGAGGTCATCGAGATCATGGAAACTGCGGCCAAGGAAGAAGTCCTGACGGATGTAGCGGAAGGGTCGCTCGACCTTGCCCTTGGTCTTGGCGCGATAGGGCTGGCAGGCTCTGGGGGCGCTGCCATAATGGGCCAGAAGCGCCACCAGCGAGGCATTGTAGGTCACCACGCCCGCATCATCCTCACCGATGACAGCGGTCTTCATGCGATCGTAGAGAATTTCCGTGCAGCAGCCCGCCATCGCCTCGAAGGCGGCGATGTGGCAACGCATCACTGTTTCCAGACCCTGGTTCGGGCAGAAACGTCCCCACAGCCAGCGACTGTGCCCCAGCACCATGCTGAACAACCAGACCTTGCGCACGATGCCTGGCTCGCCGGTGAAGACTGTCTGGAATTCCGCAAAATCGACCTGCGCCTGAACGCCGGCTCCGGTCTCGAAGCGCCGCTCATAAGGCCTGGGCAGCGGGGGGCGGATTTGCCGGAGATATTCCGTCAGCGATGAATAGGCACCGTCATATCCCATGTCGCGAATTTCACGATGCAGCCTGCGCGATGAAAGTCCGGGATAACTTGCCATCCGCTCCAACAGATAGGTTCGATAAGGTTCTGCTGCGCTGGCCACCGGTTTACGCGGTGCATAGGCTGGAGTCTCCAGCCCATTGGCCAGATACTTCTTCACTGTCTTGCGATCGAGCCCTGTCTGGCGCGCGATGGCGCTGATGCTGAGCCCCTGTCTTTTGAGTTCCTGGATCAAAACGACCTCCCTGAGTCCTATCACCTGCTCGCCCTTCCTTTGGCATCAGCAGGGATAAATGTGCCGCGTGATCGTCATGGGGGCATGCCCCCATGACGATCACGCACAGTCCTCAAACTGGGGAATTTTCAACCAGCACATTTGGGGAGATTACAACCAGCACTCACAGGGTTGGGGTACCCTGTGAAGGGGTAAGGTTGTAAGGTGGTGAGATGAGCAGCTTCATCCCGTTTGACCGGTCTCAGCCGTATCTTCTGCCGCCTGATCTGAAGTCGTGGCTTCCGGCTGATGATATGGCGCATTTCGTTGTAGCCGCCGTTGAACGGGTTCCGATGAATGCGTTCTGCGTGCCAGTGCGCACGGGTGGCAAGGCACAGTACCATCCGCGTCTGATGCTGGCCCTTCTGATCTTCAGCTATGCGAACGGGCTGTTTTCCTCACGCCGGATCGAGCGGGCGACATATCGCGATATCGGGGTGCGCTTCGTGGCGGCGAACCTGCATCCGGATCATGATACGATTGCGACCTTCCGCCGGACGAACCGGACAGCCATTGAAGCTGCATTTGCGCAGGTCCTGCTTCTGGCGCGCGAGACGGGCCTGCTGCGTCTGGGCGTGGTGTCGATTGACGGCACGAAAATCGATGCCGACGCTTCGAAATACCGTTCCCTGCGCTACGACCGGATCAGGGCGCTGCGCGAACAGCTGGCGGTGGATATCGCGAAACTGATGGACCAGGCGGAGCACGCGGATGCCACAGACAGAGATCCGCAGGCCCTGCCAGAAGAGCTTGCCCGCCGGGAAGCGCTGAAAGCGAAGCTGGACGGAGCCTGCGCCCGGCTGGAAGCAGATGCGAAGGCGCAGGCCGAGGCGGCGCGACCGGCATACGAGAAAAAGAAGGCGGCGCATGACGCAAAAACAGGGCGTCGCGGCCGGGCGCCGAAACCGCCGGATGATGAACCACCACCCGACCGGCAGATCAGCCTGACCGATCCCGACAGTCGCCTCATGCGGCGTTCGGATGCCCACGAGTTCCGGCAGGCTTACAATGCCCAGGCCGTGGTCTGCGCCGAAGGCAGTCAGCTGATCGTGACAACCGGCGTTGTCGCCACGTCAGCGGACGCGCCGTCCTTTGCCAGCACCGTGCTGTCGATGGAACACACGATCGGTCTCCCGGAGACAGTGCTCGCCGACACCGGTTACGCCAGCGGGCAGGCGGTCCGGGAATTGCGGAAAAAGGGCATTGATCCGCTGGTCGCCATCGGACGGCCCTGTGCCCGCAGACCTTACGACTTCCGACCCCATCCCGAAGCAAAGGAGCCACGCCGGATAACTGAACCCTGGCGGCTTGCCATGAAGGACAGGCTGGAAACTACAGAAGCCGGAGATGTTTACAGACTACGCAAACAGACCGTGGAGCCGGTCTTTGGAATTATCAAAAGCATCATGGGCTTCAGAAGATTCAGCCTGCGCAGCCTTGCAAAAGTCACGACCGAATGGACCCTCGTTGCACTCGCATATAACTGCAAAAGAATGGCGCGGCTTCAGGCGGCATAAGCCGGGTCAGCCTCGGCGTTATCAGCCGCAAAATGCCCAACCCGACAGACTGTTAGATTATATTTCGACTTTTGAGCAGGTTGTCGGGCCGGGGTATCCGCCATTCCAATACATTCCGGTCAACGCCAAACATTATAAAGGTATTTAGGATTCAAAAATTGTTTTTACCTCAGTCGGAAATCTAGAAAGCAGGTCAGCCGCAATAATCGGCACACGTTCCGCGTCGATATGCTCACTGGCGTAGCAACGCGCCAGCAATTCGTCTCCTAAATAGGCGTCATATTTCGCTCGCTTCATATCCGGCACTAGTCGAGCTAAAATTTTCGCGTCCGGCACAGGTCCTTCTGCAATGATTTTTAGGGCGGCAATCAATTTGCTCCCATCCTTAGCAGGAACCGTGACCGCGATACCTTCCGAATTAGCCATTACGCCATGAGAGGCAAGCGCCAGCACGAAGGCCAGTTGTGCCCGATTGCCGACCCAAGGGAAAAGCAGGAGTTCGTCCTCATGTCGTCGCAGGCTCGCATGGCGCAGTCCAAGATGATCGAACGTCTCTCTGGCTTCAGTAAGAAACTCAAGTGCTGCCTTGTCGAGAAAGCGGGGAATAGCGATGTTCTCGTAAACCCTGCGCATCTCTGCCACGACTTCGTCAGCCGGGGGCAGGCCCTCGCCACCAAATTCAGGCGGCACGCCGCCATAAGCTCGTGTGACCAGAATTTCCCGGCGTCGATTGTCGATCTCGATTATCTGCCACCGCCGTCCAGCGAAGATAATGAGTTGTTCCGGCATCACGGGGTTATCGACCGGCAGCGTACCGAGGTTCCGTCCGCGATCCGTGATAACCTTGAACTCGTCAGGCGTCATGAATACGGCGTAGAACCCACGGTCATTGATGACCCGCTCACCTTCTTCGCCTGGCAAAAGCGTCCCGTCTGGCGCCTGCTCAATAAGCTGGACTTCCGGATGCTTCATTCGCCGCAGCACATCAATGTAGAGGGCCTGATCAATTTCAGGAAATACCCGACTCTCGATCAAGTGGTTCCAGCCCTGTTTGACTGTCAGACCACCGTGTTGAGCGATCAGGGCCAGAATTTGCTGTATCAGCGTGGAGAGGTGGAGCCGCCCAATTTGAGGCGGTTCATTCCAGCGCCTCAGCATGAGATTGAGCATGGCTATGGTCTGCACCGTGCTTGGCCGCATAGCATCAATGGGATGGATGCGCTCGTCGATCGCCATCTCGGTGGTGTAAACCCGCATTACCGAGGATTGTCCTGCACGACGACCGGAACGTCCTAGTCGCTGGCGCATGCCTGAAACAGTATGTCCCGGCCCGATTTGGCTTACAGCATCAATGTGGCCAATATCGATGCCCAGTTCGAGGGTCGTGGTTGCGACAATGGAACCTGGTCGATCTTCTTCTTTCAGCCTTCGTTCAGCTTCCTCACGGTGCTCACGCGACAAACTGCCATGATGAGCGAAAAACTCCTCCGGCACGCCCAATGTCTCGCAAAGGCCACGTAACCTTGCGGTATAAAGTTCAACATTCCGTCGTGAGCCGGCAAAGATCAAACTCCGATGCCCCCGGAGCGTGTTGAAGATGTGTGTTGCAATCTCCATGTCTGCCGTGCGCTCGGCGACCTCGCCCTTGTCTGAATTGTCGCCCCGTTGCTTCAGGCGCGGCTGTATATAGCCGCGAAGCTGGAGCTTCAGGGGTTGGCTGCCCATTTCAGATTCCAGTATCTCCACGCCATCCGCATTCAATGCCCGTAGGAAAGCCGCAGAGGTTCTCATGTCGGCCAGGGTGGCCGAAAGGCCTACGCGAACTACCCGATGTCCGGCGGCGATCTCGATACGATTGAGCAGCGATTGAAGTTGGCGTCCGCGCTCTGCATCCATAAAGGCATGCATTTCGTCAACCACGATGTAACTTAGCGCAGCGAACAGACGCTTCGCCTCATTTCCCCGTCGAACAAGGATGGCCTCCAGACTTTCTGGCGTGGTCAGCAATATCCCTTGGGGCCGCTTGCGTGCACGCTCCTTGATGCTGCTGGCTACATCCCCATGCCATTTCCAGACTGGAATTTCCACTTCTTCGCAAAGTGTCTCCATGCGACCAAACTGATCGTTGATCAGTGCGCGCAAAGGACTGATATAAATGGCCTCGAAGCCGGCACCGGGTTTGCGTTCATCTGCTGCCAGTCGCGAAACAATTGGCAAGAAGGCCGCCTCGGTCTTTCCGCTTGCGGTCCCGGCCGCGATGATGAGATCCTGCTGTCCTTCCAGAAGGACGGGAATGGATCGTTCCTGAATATCACGAAGCTCTGTCCATCCCTGACGCCAGATCCAGCGCCGGATTTGCTCGTGCAACAGATCGAAAGCCGTCGATGCACCCTTACCGGAAGTTTGCCCGAGTGGGTCGGGCGGCGCGTCGTTCAAAGCTTGAAGTCCGCCAGATCATCATCGGGAGAGGCCTGAGCGGAGCCGATCGTCGAAGAGCCTGCCCCACCAGGCGTATCTTTATTGTCGACCTCGACAATATCGCCACCCGCCAAGGGCGTATCAGGCGCGACTTCAGCCTGGTCCACCAGATCCTGCCACTGCGCCTGTGAATTCTGTTCCAGGATGGCAAGCAGGTCGAGAAAAGCCTTGATGGTGTTACGCGGTGTACGGAAATAAGCCTCGCCAATCCTCTGGTTGCAATGAGTCATGAAGGCTTTGAAAACCTCATCCGGCACCAGATAACGATTCTGGTCACCATAGGCAAAGACGTGCCGTAACCTGCCAAGCAGAATGTAGAGGTCTTCGGGTGTCAGGCTCTGAAGCCGGATGACCGGGCCGGAAAGATCAACCAGACCATTTCGGGCAAAGCTGTTTTCAGCCAAACGGGATCGCAACGCTTCGTAAGAGTAAAGGCCCCGGCGGCTGTCCATCAGGAATTCGGGGGTGCCCCCGAAATAGACGCCGAGGGATTCAGCCGAACCTTGAAGCACATCATTCACGATACGGAGAATCTGCTCGTAGTTCGCATTGCGCGACTGGGCGCTGACCAGCTTGAAGAGGTTTACGCATTCATCGAACATGACCAGAAAGCCGGAATAGCCTGCCAGGGTCACGAAGCGGCTCATGACTTTCAGGTAATCGTAAACCGAGGCATCATCGATGATAGAGCGTACGCCGAGCGCCTCCCGGGCCTCGGTTTTGAGCGTGTATTCGCCACGGAGCCAGCGCAGTGCCGCAGCCTTTCCGCTCTCGCTACCTTCTTCGAAAGCTCGCCAGTAGCATTCGATGACGGTTGCAAAGTCATAGCCGGAAACGAGTTCCTGAATGGGAAGCAGTCTTTTTTGGATAACGTCTCCAACCTTGCGACCCGAAGCCTTGGCAGCAGCCTGTGTCTCTATGATGAAACGTTCGACTACGCTTGCAAGCGCTCCACCATCCTGCTTGGTGCGGGTGGCCATGTTACGCATGAGTTCTGCGTAAAGGCTGCGAGCCTGGCCGCCGCTGGCATGCAGGCGACGATCAGGCGATAAATCTGCATGCGCCACGACCAGCTTGCTTTGCATGGCAATGGAGCGCGCCAGATTAAGGAAAAAAGTCTTGCCTGCACCGTAGTCGCCAATGATGAAACGAACAGCAGAACCACCGTCCGCGATGCGTTTGACGTCCAGCACCACCTGGTTGACTTCGCCCGCGCGACCGACCTGCACTAATTGGATGCCTGACCGTGGCACGACACCTGCGCGAAGCGCCTGAATGACGCTATCGCGGTCTCTGGGCCTGATTTTCTCCGCAGTGCGCGCCCCGTCTGAGGTTGCAATACCAAGGTTGGTCATGATGCTGCTCCCGGCGCGTCAGCAAGGAGCGCCATATTGATGATCAAAGGGTCGCCGTCCTCAATGAGTTCTTCATCGAAAGTATCATAGGCCCATTCGTTGATGGCTTCGAGTGCGCCATCTGGCATCAACCCGAGTTCGTGTGCCTTGGCCTCAAATCCGGAGCGTGTCCACTCCTTTTGGTTGACCAGGATCTCAAGCAGTCGCGTCTGCTCCGCACCAAGTCCGGCGAAGCGCGTTGCCTGTTCCAAAGTGGGTGCAACGACTGCCGGACTTGGAATTTCAGAAGTCTCGTCCTCATAGATTGGTGCCAGGATTTTCTCGACCGCCCTCGTTTCGCGCAGGATGGTGCCGACCTTCCCCATATCAATGATGATACCGTCAGCAGGTTTCGCTTTCGAAGGCGGTGCTGGAATTCGATGGCCGCCTCCCTGTGACCTGCCATCCTCGACCACGATCGGTTCCGCGGTATAGGATGCCCTGGCAGCCGTAACCCGATGCAAGGTGGCGTAGAGTTCCCGTCGATCGAGACCACAGGCTTCGTAAAGCCGCTCAAGAGCCACCATCATGCCTTGGTCGGTTTCACCTGTCATTACAGTGACAGAAGCTGCCAGCGTGGCGACTATGGTTTGTTGCCCGGACTCCAGACTATCAACGATGGCTTTGAGGCGGCCAGGCGTTGGCAAGCGCGGCGGAAGCAGGCGCAGGCGGGCTATCAGCCGTTTTGTTTCAGGCGGGGTAAGCTGCAGGTGTGTGGTGAGATCGTTGACCAGATTTGTACCCAAGGTCAGGTTTTTTGCTGCCGGGCCGATGGCGGTCATGACCACGGCAGCGATGCGGAAGTTGTCACCGACAGGTATCAGGGAATCCTGGGCGTCGCCAGCGTAGAATAAGATTATATTCTCGCCTGGCTTGTTCCCACCATAGGTTGGATCCGGTTCCATGCCGTAACCTAGGCGTGCCAGCATGGCGGACATGTCGCGCGCTTGCCGCAGACCCGTGGCCCCCTTGCCAGAACCAAAGCATCGCAGACCCAGTTCCTTAAGCGGCACATCGGCAACAGGCCGGGGCAGATCGTCCAGCCAGGCTCTGAAAGCACGAACGGTTTCTCTTTCCCCAAGTTCTACGGGCAGCATCAAGGCGGCAGCCATACTGTCGACACGTTCACGTTCCTTGCCGATGACCTTGGCAAATGGAGTCAGATCCTCACGGGCCCCTTCGCAGAGCTTGATCATTTTGGTCCATGTCAATTGCGCTGGATCAGGAAGGCGATCGAAGCCATCAAACTTGATCGAGACATGGAGATACTGACTTGCCGCTCGATAGCTCAGATCAAGTCGGCTCTTTTTTTTATCTTTGAGCCGCACACCGTCAGGAAATTTCTTATTAAAACGATGTCGCGTGAGTTCAATGAACTCCGGACGCGCTCGTGTCATTGCCATGCGTGGCCATAAACCGGTTAAGTGAGAGGGCAAAGACAGAATACCTGCCATGGCGAGATCGAAGTCGAGCGGAATGCCTTGCAACGCATGCAGACTTAATTTGACCCGAAGTAAGGGAGACATGTGGTCTCCCAAAGCTGAGACATCCGGTTTCCATGCCCCCAATCTTTGCATATCGGTCAAGGTTTGTCGCATTTCAATGAAATTGAGCAGTTCAGTGCTGTAGTTTGCAAAAGAACCATTATGTTCGAAGAGGCTGCGCAGGCGTTCTACTTCGGCCATCAACAACGCCTCTTCAGCCATTGAAGGCGTATCGGCTACCAAGCGACGTTCAAGCCCATAAAAATAAAGGAAGGGATAGCCCATTGGGTAGCTCGTGTCGGATTTTCCGCTCGCCAGCCAATGCAGGTAAGCCAATCGTTGATTGGGCGTGATGTCAGTATATGAGGACCAATAACCCAGATCCAGGTTCGTTTGCGGCACTCTGGCCGCGATCTTGAGCGATGGTCTGATAAGGCAGGGCGCTGGAGTGTCGGCACGCCAGCCTCCATCCGGCGCTGCAGACAAAAAGTTGCCGACATAGACCATGCCATCAGTTATCTCGAAGCCATGGATCGTGACTTTTTCACCGGGAGGGACCCAGTGCGCATCGTTCTTCTTGTGGCTCCGGGATTGTCCATGCAATACTAATTTCGCCTCATCATTGGGAAATATATGTTGGGCATGGGATGAGGAAGCGTGCGTAGATGACGAGGCAGTAGTCTCTTTCCTGGTCGCCACATTGGTCGTATCCGGAATTTCAGATCCGCTGAAAATACGCTTTAGCCAAGAAAACATAATATGCTCACCGAATGCTCGCCAATTCTTTCAAATAATAGACATTGTTCTTCCGATGCAGCAACTCTCCTCTGTGGCGAATGGACATCGATACAGATCCTCGGCTGTTCTGTTCACATTCTCAGGAACAACGGATTATTTTAATAGAATAGTAATCCATTTGTCCGTCTTCTGAAAGAAAGGTGGCATGCTCAGCTTGCGCCTGCGCCATTAGAAGATGGTCAAACGGATCACGATGATGCATAGGCAAAGACATAAGAATCTTCAGATGCTCGGGCTGTATTTGCAGCAGAGAGAAGCCTTCGCCAGGAATTGCTGCCAGAATATCGTTTATATCCGCATCCAGTTTTCCGATACGGATTTTGATTGCAATCTCCCATAATGACACGACACTCACCAGAATATCATGGGCCGGATCCGCAATGATTTCCCGTGCATTATCTCCTAGCCGATCAGAATCCGAAAGCCACCAGAGCAACGCATGCGTATCGAGCAGAACCTTCACAGGTCGCGTTCCATGCTTTCAAGAACGTCCGGCGGTGTCTGATCAAAATCTTCGCTCATCCTGATTCGCCCTCGAAGGACTCCTGGCTGACGACGGGGACGATAGGAAGGAGCAGGCGGCCGCAGTTCAGCCACGACCTGGTCGTGAGATGTAACAAGGATCGTGCTGCCTTGTCTGACCTGACGCAGATAAACTGTCAGGTTTCCTCGAAATTCTCGAACACCGATTTTCTGTGGGGATGGTGCGTTATCTGAAAGATGCTGGCTCATTGTCTCCTCCCTCTGTGTCATCATAACATGTACACACAGCGAGGAGGTAGAGAATTCCTGAGATATATTCGATTTCAAAGATCAGTGGCTTCCGGACAGTGCCAGAGCAGCCGTTATATTCTCAACTCCGGCCGCGAACTCGGCCGGAGCGTTCGCCCTCCAATGACGTCTCCACCACCAGCGTCCGGCATTCATGCGTGTAAACCAGACGGGTCTGCTGGGCTCTCTGGCAGGCGCTTCGGTTCGGAAAAGGCCGTGAGAGGCACCAGGAGGCCATCGTGTGGAAAGTACGCTAAACAACGTTTAGCATGAACAGTAGAAGAACGTCTGGGTAGCGTGATCTTGCCTGAGGGCAAGCCGCTGTTTCTTTGTTGAACAACGGCAAGCAGCACGGAA
>NZ_JAPIVJ010000022.1:0-23710 GCF_054182245.1 Komagataeibacter sp. NFXK3 | reverse complement strand
CTGAAAAACGGACTTGGCGATATCCAGGCCGATCATGGTAATTTTCATCCGGGCGGTCTCCTCTGAATGGTCATTCCGACCCCAGCATGGCACATTGATGCCGCATGGAGGCCGTCCACCCCATCTTCAATCGTGAAGGACTGGCGATCGAGGTTGATTTTTCCCTGCCAGCCTGTCGGGTTGTCCGCTGTCTGGAACAGGTTATGGAGTGGCGTGGCAGGCCAGAAGCCATCCGAATGGATAATGGCCCTGAATATGTCAGTCATACGTTGGTTTCATGGGCCGAAAAACAGGGGATTACCCTGATCTATACGCAACCGGGTAATCCGCAGCAGAACGCCTATATTGAACGCTACAACAGAACTGTCCGGCAGGAATGGCTGGAGCAGTATTTGTTTGAAAGCATTCAGGACGTGCAGGAGGTCGCAACACAATGGCTCTGGACATATAACCATGACAGACCCAACATGGGGAACAGCGGGCTAACCCCCGCCCAGAAACTAAAAACAGCTGCCTGAATTCTCATTCAATGCCCCACTAAAAATGGGGGGATTACCGAATAACCGGCATCAGAGGAGAGTTTTCCATGACCACAACCACCATCCTGCCCCCTGCGTCCCGTGGCACCGCGTCCGGCGGCTTCCGGATCGATCCTTCGCGTGGGGAGCGTAGCGCCCGCGTTTCGTCCGAGTGGTTCTCGCGCCCCGATGACGAGCGTTACCTGTCGCTGTCCGATCTGCACGCCGCCACACTGGCGCGGGCGGATCGGGCTACGGCCCGCACGGTGGAGAGCCGCGCCATCCGCGTGGAAGCATCCCGCGACAATGCCGAGCGTCTGGCCCTGACCGTGCCGGGGCAGAGTGATCCGATCGCACCGACCCACTGGTCGTTCGGCCAGATGTGCAGTCTGGTAGGGGCACCCTCGTCGTACCTGCGCAATCTCCCCGCGCCTCTGGCGGCGATCAATCTCCAGCACGGGCTGCTGTCGCACTGCACAGAACTGGTGAAAACGCTGGAAACCGAGGACGGCCGCGTGGAACTGCGCGCCGTGACCGGTCCCGATTACGGCCGCATTTGGGACCATGAACTGGTCGGTGCGGTGCGCAAGATCGCCGGTGACGGTACGGGCGATACCAACTGGAAGGTGCCGGGTGTCATCGACTGGGCGACCATGACCCATAATCCCTATGTCGACATCACGAGGGAAACCACCACGCTCTATGCATCAGACAGGGATGTGTTTCTGTTCCTGGTCGATGATACGCATCCGATTGAGGCGGGCCGCCTGCCCAATGGCGACCCCGATCTCTATTTCCGGGGCTTCTATGCCTGGAACAGCGAGGTCGGCAGCAAGAGCCTTGGCATTGCGTCATTCTATCTGCGCGGGGTGTGTCAAAACCGCCTTTTGTGGGGCGTCGAAAATTTCGAACAGATCACGATCCGGCATAGCAAGTTTGCTGCATCCCGTTTCGTGCATCAGGCCACACCGGCCTTGCGAAATTTCGCCACGGCCAGCCCGGCCTCGTTCGTCTCCGGTATCCAAACGTCACGCCGTGCGCTGGTGGCGAAGAATGACGAGGATCGAGAAAGTTTCCTGCGTCGTCGCGGGTTCTCGAAACCGGAAACCAGCAAGATCATCGAAACCGTGCTGCACGAGGAGGGACGCAAGCCCGAGAGCATGTTCGATTTCGTGCAGGGGATAACGGCGCTGGCGCGGACGAAGACCAACCAGGACACACGGCTGGATCTGGAGGGCAGGGCACGCAAGCTGATGGAAAAAGTGACCTGATACGTTCCGAGATGAACCATGTGGTTTCACCAGGCCCGGCCCTGCGCCGGGCTTCTGCGTTTTCATGGAGACAGACCATGGCGGACTTCTTTACGCATTTCTCGTGCGTTCTTGATGTCGGTTCCGCACGCAACGCTGCCCGCGCGATGACGATCTATCTGGATCTGCTGGCCGAGTACCAGATCGATGACGCAGGGGGGATACCGTTTGCCGTCTCGGTAGAACCTGCCCATGGAGCCGGCAGGCTGTGGATTCGGGACGATAGGACGGGTGATCCCGCCCAGGTGGTCGTCTTTGTCCTGCGCTGCGCCCATAAATTCCGGCTCACTGGCCGCTGGGGCTTTCAATGGGCCAATACCTGCACACGCCCGCGCGTGAACGCCTTCGGAGGCGGTGCGCACGTCATTGATCTGGGAAGCAGGGAGACGGTGGCATGGATTGCCACTTACGGATGGCTGGAGGATACCATTGCCGGAAAAACGTAAAAGCGGATCAGGGGACGCTGACCGACAGCGTGCCAACCTTGGTGGCCGCGCGCATGAAACGCCTGTCGAATGTCGCAAAACCGCTGCAGCCCTTTGCCGCGGCAAGATGGAGCGCGTCCGCAAAGTCCATGCCCGCTTCCGCCCAATCGAAGGCCTGGGCCACAAGCGTCGCATCCTCGACCGTGACCGTGGGCAGGCCCGCAAAGGCGCGCAGGGCCGGGATCACCCTGTTCTTCGGCATGTCATACACCCCGCGCAGAACCCATTCGGTTTCCAGCACGACGGTGCGTGGCACGAAGACCAACTCCCCGTTGACCACCGCACGCGCCTTTTCGGCCTGTTTCGGATCATCGCCCGTCAGGTAGCGGACGATAATGTTAGTATCGACCGCGCGCATGGCGTTTCCTGATTTCCGCGTCCAGACCTGCCTGCATCTCATCAATCGATTTCGGGCCGCCTGTGGGCGGAAGGCTGCCAAATACATCTTCGGGCCGGGTGGCCGCGAAAGCTTCCTGCAGCGGACGAAGCAGGACGCCAGCTTCGGTGTTTTCAACCACCAGCCGTGTTCCGGCGGGCCAGTGCAACTGTTCGCGCAGGGCCTTGGGCAGGATCACCTGCCCCTTGGTCGAGACGGTTGTGGTGAGGGGATCGGCTGGCATCACCTGTCTCCATTGTAAGACAGGTGTAAGATAAAGATCGCCCCTGCCAGATGCAAGCCGATCCTTCTTAGGGGACGTTCATTTCCCGCCGTTCAACGCGTCCTTGAGCGCCTTGGCCGGGGTAAAGCCCAGCTTGCGTGAAGCCGCGATCTGGATCGTGGCACCCGTCGCCGGATTACGGCCTTCCCGGGCTGGTACATCCTTGACCTTGAACTTGCCGAAGTTCGGCAGGGTCACTTCCTCGCCCCTGATCGCAGCCTGGGTCATGGCCTCGACCACTGCGTCGATGACCTTGCGGGTGTCGGCATTGCTCAGGTCAGCCTCGGCGGCCACGATCTCGACGAGATCCGAAACCTTCATGATGATGTCCTTTCTAACGGCAAAAAATGCGGTCTTCTGATCACCCGTTATGGCCAAAATCAGGCATGGCACAAGCAACAGACTGTCGCAGGCTGGCTGACGGCCACCGGTTGACAGGGAACAACCGTCCATTTTTTAGCCCATGGCCGCCGGTTTTTACATTCAGAAGCCAATACGCTTCCATCCTGCGTGGCCTCGAGGAATCTGGGTAACGCAGTCCCTTTCAACCATGATGTTCTCAGGAGACATGATGCACCAGCACGATGCGGCCGACCTTGCCCGCCGTCTTGCCGGGCAGGCCGAAGCAGTCTGTCGGCATTATCTGCCTGCGGGACGCAGGCAGGGTAATTACTGGCTGGTTGGCGACGCGCGTAACACCCCGGGTCGCTCCATGTTTGTCCGGCTACAGGGCAGCGCAGAGGGAAAAGGCGCGGCTGGTAAATGGACTGATGCCGCCAGCGCCGAACATGGCGACCTGCTTGACATCATCCGCGAGGCGCGGGGCCTGACAGACTTCCGGGACGTGGCGGATGAAGCGCGCCATTTCCTGAGCCTGCCACCGGCACATCTTTCATCGCCGCCTTCTCCGGACGGCTCGTCTTCCTTTTCCCGTAATGGTGGCGCGACAGGGTCAACGGAGGCGGCCCGTCGGCTGTTTGCCATGAGCAGGCCGATTACGGGCACAATCGTGGAAACGTATCTGCGTAAACGCGGCATTACGGAACTGCACGAAACCGCTTCCCTGCGTTTTCATCCGCGCTGCTATTATCAGGCAGATGATGGCGGTTCCACCGAAACATGGCCTGCCCTGATTGCTGCAGTCACCGATCTGGACGGCAGGCTGACCGGTGTGCATCGCACATGGCTGTCACCGGACGGGGAGGGGAAAGCGCCAGTCAAAACGCCACGACGGGCGATGGGACAACTGCTGGGCCATGCGGTCCGTTTTGGCGCGGCATCCGGCGTCATGGCTATGGGTGAAGGGATCGAGACGGTGCTATCGATCGGCATGGTCTTGCCGCAACTGCCCCTGGCGGCCTGCCTGTCATCCGCCCACCTCGCGGCCTCTGCATTCCCGGCCTTGCTCAGGCGTCTTTATGTTATCCGTGATGACGACCCGGCAGGCGACCATACGGCGAAAGCCTTGTGCCAGCGGGCACAGGCTGTCGGGATCGAGGCGATCGTGCTTTCGCCCCGGCTTGCAGATTTCAACGATGATCTCCGCCATCTTGGTCGCGGTGCGCTCCGGTCGGTCCTGCGTCCGCAGCTTGCTCCGCAGGACGTGGCACCTCTCATGGACGGTACGGTCTGATAACCGTTCGGTAGCGCTACAGGCCGGAATCCTCATCATCTCGCATGGTCAGGTCAAGGCTTCCCCGTTCGGCAGGGCGCGCCCATGGCCTTCCAGGAGGGGAGCGGGCGACAGCCGGGCCGGGCCTGCAATGCCCGGTGGCAACTATTTTCCGTCGCGCGGCCAGCCGCGCTTTACATCGCGAAACAAAATAGCCGCCACCGGTCATCCTCCGCGTTGCTACGGCCGCGCGAGCGCGGTTCCGGCCTGTCCCGACCGCCGCAATCCGCCCCCGGGAAGGCCGCGATGGGCGCGGCCGACTGAAACCGGAGAGACCCCTCATGACCCGCACGCAGGATGACAGCTTCGAACCCGCTCACGCATCGTCACCGACAGATCATGTCCTTACTGAGCTCCAGCTCTACGGCTATCGCCCTTTCGAAGACGAACCCGACGCCAGGCCGTTACCGGAAGCCAGCACCATTGGCGGCGCAGTGGCCGATATCTTTGACGCCATGGTGGCGACGCTGAGTGAAACCCGTCTGGAACCCGATCTTGAAACCCTGCTCTGGTCCATGGTGAATGTCTTCCACCGCACGGTGGCGCAGGTCGAGCGTGAACTGGACCGGAACGAACAGGCGCAGAAGCAGGCGCAGCGGGAGCAGGATGGGAGCGAGATCCGCTCGGTCGAACTCGAACGCATGCTGGCCGAGGGCCAGACCCTGATCGAACGACGCAATGCCTACGAGATCTTCCGCGATCATGCTGCCGATCTCTTTGAACGCCATACCGGTTCGTCCTGGCGCCCCGGACACGGCTCGCTGGTCAGTCGCCCCACCATGACCGCCACGATGGTCGACAGCAGGGATTTCCTGCATGCCCGTCGCAGGGCTGACACCGAACTTCTGGTCCCTCCAGGTCCGAAAGTGGCCATTACCGGTGGCCTGGACTTCAATGACCACCAGCTGATCTGGGACCGTCTCGATCGGGTGCGCGGTCGGCATCCTGACATGGTCCTGCTGCATGGAGGCTTACCCCGGGGTGCCGAACTGATTGCGGCCCGCTGGGCTGAACACCGCAAGGTCACACAGATCGTCTTCAAGCCCGACTGGTCCAGACACGCCAAGGCGGCGCCCTTCCGACGTAACGATGCCATGCTGAACGTCATGCCGATCGGTGTCCTCGTTTTTCCGGGCACCGGCATTCAGGAAAACCTTGCTGACAAGGCCAGAAAACTCGGAATTCCGGTCTGGAAATTCGGCAGCGGTGGCGTGTAGGCGCCATCGTTTTCATAGCCGCATGACGGTTCCGTATCAGGACCTGTCATGCGGCCCATACAGTCGGAATCATTAAATAAAACTTCGTAACGGATATCGGGACGGACAGCCCGATAATGTTCTGGCTCCTTCCTGATGACTGTTGAAAACGAATGCTTCCCATCCGCCAGCTTCCCGCATCCCTCTGCCTGTTACTGCCTCTCGCGCTGGGGGCCTGTCATGGACAGGGCCATGATCATGACACCACCTGTCGAAGGGGGCCGCCACCGGGAGGACGCCCCGATATGGGGGGCAGATTTCATGGTGGCATGACAGAGGGTTTCGGGGGCGGCTTTGGTCCCGGCGGCGGTATGTCGGGCATGATGCCGGGTGGTGGACCCGGCGGCATGATGGGCGGGGGCATGGGCGGCGATGGGCCGCCCGATGATGACTTCGGGAGCCACAGGAGGCCTCCACCGGATATGGACCGCTCTGCCACCCGCTGCGGTCCGCCACCCCGCCCACGCGAAGGGCAGGGGCAGGGCGGAACACCACCCGCAAACGTGCATGAAGACGTGGATGTATCAAAAATTCAGATCGGCGGACCGGATTGAATGGCGTGTACGGTATCCCGTTTCATGGCGATCCTTGGCTGTTTCTGCTGTCTCTCCGGATGTGCCGAGCACCGGCAACCCCTAGACGATGATGGCCTGCCCGTTACCGACGGATCAGAAACCGGCGGTCCACCAGGAGGTGGCCGGGGCGGTCCGGGCGGTGGAGGAGGAGGCATCTGGTCGGATGTGCTGCATACCGCCATGCAGACCGGCATGGGTTTCCTGCATCATTAGGGACGGATCCGCATGACGCGAACATGACCTGCAGCGCGCCATGTTTTCAACGTGACGGCCTCCGCCGAATTCGGCTATAGTTTCGCTGCGTCAAGGTGGTGGTGGCAGACGCGATCGTTCAGCCGTGTCCAGCGGAGATCGCACCATGCTTGTTGTCGCACCCTTCCTCTGCGTCGCCAGCGTCGGCCTGCTGTGCTGGCTGGTCTTCACCCTTGCCATCTATGCCCTGCCTTTCGCCATTGGCGTGGTCGCCTTCCTGCATGCCATCCACGCCGACGGTGGCGCGGTCGGCGCCATCGTGACAGGATTCATTGCAGGCGTTGCGACACTGCTTGCAGGCCAGATGGCGTTTGCGCTGGTTGCAGTCGTCTGGTTCAGGATGATGCTGGCACTGATCTTCGCTATACCGGCAGCACTTGCCGGTTACAGCGCGACGCTGGGACTGGCGCAGACTGGCCTGTCCTCCGGCATCTGGGCACACCTGTTTGCCATAACAGGTGCTGCCTTCGTCGGGGGCACGGCCTGGGGCCGATCGATATTCAGGACTTTCTTTTTGTGGAACGGATGTTTCACTGAGCCCCGTGTCAAAGCACGGAATATGGGACGAGAATTAAGCGGTACGAGTTGAGTGAAGCACAATGGCAACGGATTGCGCCTCTGCTCCCGGGCAAAGTTGGGGATGCAGGCCGCAGCGGGACGGATAAGCGCCTGTTCGTGAACGGCTGCCTCTGGATTCTACGCTCTGGCGCGCATTGGAAGGACCTGCCTGAGCGGTATGGCAAATGGAAGACGGTGCATCGTTGCTTCAGCAGATGGTGTCATGCCGGGGTATGGGACAGGATTTTCGAGATGCTGACGGCCGATCGGGACAATCAGTATCTGATGTTCGATTCAACGATCGTGCGCGCCCATCAGCAGGCGGCAAACAGAAAAGAGGGAGCAGGGATCAGGCGCTGGGGTGTTTCAGAGGTGGTCTGAAGACACCAGGATCCATATGCTGGCCGATACGCTGCGCTTCATTATGACAGCACTGCATTACGTGCCCCTGTCGCTCAGATGGGCGCAGGGGCTATCATACCTTGTACTCGCACCCGCAAGATTATCATTCCCGCACGATACCAGGGCTTACAGGCTGCGCAATCGTATCGAGCGCTGCTGCAATCGCCTCAGGCACTTCACTTCGCTACACGATATGACCGAGGCACCATCCATTGCCTTGGCTTTGTTCACCTCGTTTCAGTCATGATCTGGATGGCCTGAATGTCGATCGGACCTACAGCGCCTTAGGCACAGGCAGGGGCGACGACGGGATGGATGCCGACCGCCCTGTATTTTACTGATCGGTCGATCCTGGCTGTTCGATGATGATCCGCATGCCCCATGTTTTTCCGCCATCAGTTGTCGTGAGCGCGACCTGATAGGTGCCGTTATTGGGAATGATGATGTGGTCGAGTGGCGTATCTGTTGAGGGCCAGGTAATATTCTTGTCATCATAATGCTTTAACGACACCGTCATCGGCGCAACCGGCGCCGCCGTAATTCCGCTGATGATGGCTGCTTTCTGGATGTCTTTGGGCAGCAGGGTTTCGATTGCCCTGATGTCGATATCACCACCACGGTTGGAGGGCAGGCTCAGGATGGCGGAAATGCAGGTTTCGTATTCCTTGTAGCTCTCGCTTGTGCAGGGTGTCTGAACGGTCGCGCTTGCCTGTGTTCCATCGGGAAGCTTCACGTCCGTTGCATGCGCGTGGCCCGTCAGCAGAAGCGCCGGAACAAAGGCAAAAAAGCTTTTACGCATAATATCAAGATACCTTAAGGGAGATTTGGACAACGCTCACAATCCTTATCATTACTCCAGATTGTCCCTTCTGCACAGGATATGATGGGGGCACCGGCAGGTTGATACACTATTTCATGATACCGCATGCTCCTGGCAGAAAACGGCTTTCATGCACGACGCAGGACCATGCCCGTGGGTGGATGGGGCAGTATAATTTACATTATTTTAATAATATCATACAGTCTGCCTGCCAGTACATTGCGCTGGATATTTTTCTATATCATTGAAAATATTCATCAAATGATGGCAGGCAAGATTATTTCCATTCCCGGATAAAAATCAATATAGTTACAATTCAAGAAAACCGCATGTTATCATGATATAATGCAATGTAGCCAGTGTATGAAGTCAGGTGCCCGCGTATCATTAAAAAATAATTAAATTCCATGTAATATGTCGTATTGAGGGATGCAGAGTTCTGTTGTCATGAAAAAAATTATGGTGGTGCCGCTTATTTTATTGCTGAGTGGATGTTATGGCGTTGGCTCCCAGAGACTGGATCGTGATCAACTTGACTATTCACAGGCGCTGATTGGTTCCTCCAAACAGCAGACCCTCCTTAATGTCGTACGCTTGCGGTATGCTGACACGCCCGGCTTCCTTGATACGACCCAGCTGATTTCCGGCTACCAGTTACAGCGCAATATTTCCATCGGGGTCGGCTCGGACTCCAACCCGATCAGGCCCGCAGGGACAATCGGGGCGCAGATACAGGAAAGCCCGACCTTTACATTCCAGCCCGTTACGGGCGATGCCTATGCGCAGAGTTTCCTGCGCCCGCTGCCCCCCGGCAGCCTGCTGCCCCTGGCCATGGGGGGGTTGCCCATAGATATCCTGTTCCGCCTGTCGGTCCAGTCGGTCAATCTTATCAATAACGCGGGCGCCATCGGGGGGGATCTTGGGCGTGGCTCGCCCGAATTCTTTGAACTGCTCTATGACCTGCGCCGGTTGCAGATTGCGGGCCTTCTCGGCATACAGCTTGAACATAGCGAGGAAATACCAGGCAAGACCCCGGCTTTTGATCGGGTATTCCTGACGGTATCCTCAACGACCGACCCGATCCTGTCTGAAGTCGTGAAGGCGACGCGGCGGTTTTTTGCAATGGGCCCCAATGACGAGCGCGTGGAAGTCATCTACGGGGCCGGCAAGCCGCAACGCGGCCAGGTCCGGCTTCTTACGCGCACGATGCTGGGCGTTATGGGGCAGATTGCCTACCAGATCGACGTTCCGCAGGAAGATATTGATTCAGGGCGCACCCTGCCCAAAATCATTTTGGTCGGGCGCAATACAAAGCCGACCGTTTTTGTTCATGTCAGTAATGAGCGGCCAAAAACTTCTTTTGTCTCAACAAAATACAATAACAAATTCTACTATATATCCGACACTGATTTCCCCAGCAAGCTCGGGTTCACCATGCTGCAGATCCTGATGGAGCTTTCCAAAACCACCAAAAACCCGGGCGCCGTGCTGACCATACCCGTAAATGGATGAAGCCGGTGGCCGCGCATGGTCAATGAAGCCCACGACACGCTGCGCTTTTTATGGGGCAAGGCGCGCCCGGCGGATCAGGGCGGCAATACGGGCGCGCCCATCCATCCGCTTGTCGCGCATATGCCCGATGTGGCGGCGGTGGCGTTGCTGTGGTCCGGTAGCACGGCTGGGGCTGGACCGTCGGCAGCTTGGCCTGTTTGTGGCGTTGCATGATATTGGCAAGGTCTCGCCCGCTTTCCAGGCAAAGGTTCCGGCCCACTGGTCCTGGCAGGCGCTCGCGCCGTTGCGGGGCATTAATGGCCAGCCGGTCGAAGTGGATGAAACAAAAGTCCACGCTCTGAATTGTGCCGCCTGCGCGCCCCATGCCTGCGCCTGGTTTCCTTTGCCCCCGAAGCAGCCCCGCCCACGCAACCCGGCCTGACCGCGACAGCCATTCCACGACGGCGTGGAAAGGGGTGGAAAACAGGGCGTTTCACGAAAAGTGGTCCCCGCATGCGCGGGGATGAATCAAGCCTGTGACCGAACAAACCCACACTCCATACGTGTTCCCCGCACAGACGGGGGTAAATCGGAATGTCATTCCGGCAGGATCTGCTGCCAAGGTGGGGTGCCATCTGCCTTGCAGCCCTGAAGCATCAGTGCAAGACTGAACTATTGCAAACTCCGGCACGGCAGGGCCTCAAAGATTCCTTCTGCCTGGGGTGGCTGCGGCCTGAAGCGGGAATGTCTGGTTCAGGCCCCATGTCTGGCGGGCGTCCATCATGCCGTCGTGCTGGCGCGAAGGGCTTCTGGCCGGTGCCCGTGCAGTAGAACAATCGTCTGAACAGGGTGGAACAACATGAAAACCATTGGTTATGCCGCGCGTGATGCAAAAACGCCGCTGGCACCCTATGCCTTCGAGCGCCGGGCGCTGCGTGATAACGATGTCGCCCTCGAAATCCTGTACTGTGGCGTCTGCCATTCCGACCTGCACCAGAGCCGTGATGACTGGAAGGAGTGGGGCCCAACGCGCTACCCCTGCGTGCCGGGGCATGAAATCATTGGCCAGGTCGTGGCCGTTGGCCCGAAGGTGACACGCCACAAGGTGGGCGATGCTGTGGCCGTGGGCACCATTGTCGATAGCTGCCAGCAATGTGACCAGTGCCGCCGGGGCGAGCAGCAGATGTGCCGCGAAGTCCCGACCCTGACCTATAACGGCCGCGACCGGCTCACCTGCGAAACCACGCATGGCGGCTACTCCAAGCATATCGTGGTGCGTGATGACTTCGTGCTGCGCCTGCCTGAAGGGCTTGACCCCTCCCGCGCGGGGCCGCTGCTATGCGCGGGCATTACCGTCTATTCCCCGCTGCGTACATGGAATGTGGGGCCAGGCAGCCGCGTGGGCGTGGTGGGCATTGGCGGGCTGGGGCATCTGGCCGTGCGGCTTGCGGCGGGGCTTGGCGCCACCGTCACGGTCATTACGCGCAGTGCCGCCAAGGCGGCGGAAGCGAAGGCGCTGGGGGCGGATCATGTCATCGTTTCCACCTCTGATGAGGCCATGAAGGCCGGGGCCTCCTCGCTCGATGTCATTATCGACACCGTGCCCGTCGCGCATGATGTCTCGCCTTATGTCGCCCTGCTCGATGTGGAAGGGGTGCTGGTGATCGTGGGCAATCTGGGCCCCGTGCCCGCGTTCAGTTCGCTGCCGCTGGTGCTGGGGCGTCGGCGCATTACGGGCTCGCCCGTGGGTGGCCTGCCCCAGACACAGGAACTGCTCGATTTCTGCGCGCGCAAGAACATCCTGCCCGATTGCGAGATCGTGCCCATGCAACAGATCAACGAGGCCTTCGCGCGCATGGACCGGGGCGATGTGCATTATCGCTTTGTGATCGATATGGCCTCGCTCACCACTGCCTGAGCACAATATGGGCTTGCAGGTGCCGCCTTTTTTTAAGGGCGGCATTTTGCCGGGCGCATGGGCATGGCTTGCAGGGCAGGCCACCATGGTTTAATTCCATCCGGACGGAATGAAACTACGGAGACCCCGCGCATGGCGCGCCCCAGAACCATCGACCGCGACAGGGTGCTCGATTGTGTCGAGCATCTCGTGCAGCGCGAAGGCGCTGCCGCCCTCACGCTTGATGCCGTGGCGCGTGAGGCGGGCATTACCAAGGGTGGGCTGCAATACTGCTTTGGCAGCAAGGATGACCTGATTACCGCGCTGATCGACCGCTGGATCGCGGCTTTTGATGCGCAGGTCAGCCAGAACATGCCTGGCAACCCCGATGCCGCCGATCGGGCCCGCGCCTATGTGGTCGTCGCCAGCCAGATTGACGCGGCCACGCAGGCCCGGATGGCGGGCATGCTCGTTACCCTCATGCAGTCCCCCAAACACCTGCACCGGCTGCGGGCGTGGTATGCACGCTGGTTCAAAGTGTGTAATCCGGCTTCTGCCGTGGCGCGTCGGGCCCGCACGGCGCTTTTTGCCGCCGAGGGGGCATTTTTTCTGCGCAGCACAGGGTTTATTGAAATGGATCAGGCGGAGTGGGAAACTGTCTTCGCTGATTTTGAGCAACTGGTCACGCCCGCGCAGGCCAGCACGGATTGACAAGGCCCCTGACTATTATATCGCCCACAGGTATGGATGAAATGAACAGCGAAAGTCGCCCTTCACGCAAGCAGGCCGGATCTTCCGGCTCCAACAAGACCGAATCCCGCCCCGATTCCGCTCCGGCGGCGGCTTTCAGGGGCATTGACAACAGCCTGACGCACACGATCTCAGCCGCCTGCAAATGGCTGATGGAACAGCAGAAGCCCGATGGCCACTGGGTGGGGTCTGTGGCCTCGAACGCCTCGATGGAGGCCGAATGGTGCCTGGCCCTGTGGTTCCTCGGCCTGGAGGACCATCCCCTGCGCCCCCGCCTGGGCAAAGCCCTGCTGGAAATGCAGCGCGAGGATGGCTCATGGGGCATCTATTACGGCGCGGGCAATGGCGACATCAACGCCACCGTCGAATCCTACGCCGCCCTACGCTCGCTGGGTTATGCCGCCGATGACCCCGCCCTGAGCCGGGCGGCCACATGGATTGCAAGCAAGGGTGGCCTGCGCAACGTGCGCGTGTTCACCCGCTACTGGCTGGCCCTGATCGGGGAATGGCCGTGGGAAAAAACGCCCAACCTGCCGCCTGAAATCATCTGGTTTCCCAATAAATTCGTTTTCTCCATCTACAATTTCGCGCAGTGGGCGCGCGCAACGTTGGTGCCGCTGGCCATCCTGTCCGCGCGGCGCTCGTCGCGCCCCCTGCGCCCGCAGGACCGGCTTGACGCGCTCTTTCCCGCAGGGCGCGAGAATTTCGATTACGAGTTGCCCCCGCGTGACGGGCAGGACCTGTGGGCCACCTTCTTCCGCAAGACCGATCGCGCGCTGCACTGGCTGCAGACGAAATTCCTCAAGCGCAACACCATGCGCGAGGCCGCGATCCGGCACATGCTGGAATGGATCATCCGCCATCAGGATGCCGATGGCGGCTGGGGCGGCATCCAGCCGCCATGGGTCTATGGCCTGATGGCGCTGCATGGTGAGGACTACCAGTTCCATCACCCCGTCATGGCCAAGGGGCTGGCAGCGCTTGATGATCCCGGCTGGCGTTATGACCGTGGCGATGCAAGCTGGGTGCAGGCCACCAACAGCCCGGTATGGGACACCATGCTGGCGCTGATGGCCCTGCATGATGCCGATGCCGAGACCGATTTCACCCCCGAGATGGACAAGGCCCTTGGCTGGCTGCTTGATCGTCAGGTGCGGGTGAAGGGTGACTGGTCGATCAAGCTGCCGGATCTCGAACCCGGCGGCTGGGCGTTTGAATACGCCAATGACCGCTACCCCGACACCGATGATACCGCCGTGGCCCTGATCGCACTCGCCGCCTGCCGCGACCGGGAGGAATGGAAGGGCAGGGGCGTCGAGGCCGCCATTACCCGCGGCGTGAACTGGCTCGTGGGCATGCAGAGCACCTGTGGCGGCTGGGGCGCGTTTGACAAGGACAACAACCGGGCCCTGCTGTCCAAGATCCCGTTCTGTGATTTTGGCGAGGCGCTTGATCCCCCCTCCGTCGATGTAACCGCGCATGTGCTCGAGGCATTCGGCGTGCTGGGCCTGCCGCGCGACATGCCTGCACTCCAGCGTGGGCTGGCCTATATCCGCGCCGAGCAGGAAGCCGATGGCCCATGGTTTGGCCGCTGGGGCGTCAATTACCTGTATGGCACGGGTGCAGTGCTGCCCGCCCTTGCCGCCATTGGCGAGGACATGACCCAGCCCTACATTGCCAAGGCGTGTGACTGGCTCGTGGCCCACCAGCAGGAAAATGGCGGCTGGGGCGAAAGCTGCGCATCCTATATGGAGATCGCCTCCATCGGGCGCGGGCCGACCACGCCATCACAGACCGCCTGGGCGCTGATGGGGCTGATCGCGGCCAACCGCAAGCAGGATCATGAGGCCATCGTGCGCGGCTGCCGCTACCTGATCGACCTGCAGCAGCCCGATGGCCGCTGGGACGAGAAGGAGTTCACCGGCACCGGCTTCCCCGGTTACGGGGTGGGGCAGACCATCAAGCTCGATGACCCGGCCCTGACTAGCCGGCTGCAGCAGGGTGCGGAACTCTCGCGCGCGTTCATGCTGCGCTATGACCTGTACCGGCAGTTCTTCCCTATCATGGCGCTGAGCCGGGCCGCGCGCCTGCTTAAAAGCAGCACCTGAAATGAAGGCAGGCGCAGTATTGATGCGCCTGCCCACCTGATTTTAAAAACTGAAAGAAGTTTCTGGTGAAGCTTTTTTCAAAAAGCTTCAGAACAGTGCTGTTTTATTTCGGCGTCTTTTCTGGCGAAGGTGTAGCCGGGCTGGCTTCAATCTCGAGCGGCTGGGCTTTCTGCGTGTCAGCGGTGGGCACGCCATGCAGGCGCATGGCCGCGATCCTGCGCAGGATCGGCGCCTTGGCGCGTGACAGGACTGCTGTCAGCAGCCTGTCCATGCCGGTCTTGCGCAACACAAGCTGTGCATGCGGCGGCAGGTGCGCGATGACCAGATCGGCAAACCGGGCGATGATCAGTTCATCGGCCAGAATATCGAACGCGGCGGAAGAGGCGACCTGCCGGATGGTCTGTTCGATCAGCGGGCCATATTTTTCCAGCAGTTCGGACTCCCTGATGGACAGGGTCTTGTTGCGCAGCCACTGGATCTTCTCCTGCGAGGCCTCGCTTCTGTAATAGTCTTTCACCCCTTCCTTGACCCGGCCTGTTCTCGCGGCCACCGAGGCGATCCCTGATCTGAACCATCCCTTCTTGCCACTACTTTCAGGGAGAAGGGGGGCATCATCGCTTTCCGGGCGGCCTTGGGCGGCTTGGGTGCGTTCGGGGTCTGCTGTCATCATGGTCTCCGCTCGGGCGTGGCTAATCGAGGCACGGGTCTTGATAAAGAAATGGCCAATGCCTGCCAGATGGTCAGGCATAAAGCCTGGTTTATTGACATCTACGGGCAGCTTTATCATAAGCACGGCCTCAATTCCTGCCCGTGAAAGAACCCTCCATGCGTTTTTCCATTAAATCCCTGCGCTGCGGCCTGGTGCTGCTTCCCGTTCTGGCGCTGACCGCCTGCGGCGGCCCTTCGACCAGCGACATCCAGACGGCGCTGGACAAGAGCATGAAGCAGGAGCTGGACCAGGCCAATCACCTCAGCATGGAACTGATCGGGCGCCCCAACCCGCTCGTGTCGCAGAACCCGCAGGTCAAGGTCGTTGATAGCGATTGCCACACCGGGGAAGGTGATGATTCCATCTACTCGTGCAAGATCACGCTGAAAAACGCGGAAGGCAATGTGAGAGAGGCCACCCTGCCGGTCAAAAAGGTCGAGGGTGAATGGGTCATTCTGAAAAACTGAAAAGGTTGCTGAGAAATAACAGAAGTTTGGGTACCGCCTTTTTGGGGGGCTATATACCTAACTAGCCAAATTTTGTTAGATCGTCAGGTGATCGGCGCCTGAAGTAACCGCCTAGTCAATAATCCGGTTCATTTCGTCGAAGAGATATGGCGCCACCGATATAGTTTTCTGTCGAGCGGCAACTTTTTTGAAATGCTCAATATCGGCGCACATTTCCATGACGCCTTCAACGCGACCGATCTGCCTTGTAAGAATGGTTCGCCCATCGTCTGTTAGCCATTGATGGAAGCGTGCGCGGCGCTTCCCTTCATCGGTAATATTCAGCTTGTCCAATTCGGCTTTAACATAGCCATTCTCGATTGGATCATAGATGTAGCGATTGATGAAGCCCCCGTAATACTGAGGTCGGCTCTTCGGACTGGTTCTGGGATTACCATATAGCCTATCAAGTTCGGCAAAAAACGTGTCTGGGAATGTGTGGAGCCACTTTTGTAAGCCATCGGCTATATATTTGTTGAGCAGCAAGCGGAGGGCATCGTGCTTTCTATCAAGCTGATAACCTGTAGCTTCATCAACAAGCGCGATGATGCCGACCTTGGCGAAGGCTTCCATCAATACTTCAGCCTGTTGCGCCAAGTGACTCTGAGATGGATGAAGCACACCTTCACGCCGCGCGGCGAGCCATACCCCGCAAATTTCAGGAAGCAGTTCTGCCCTTATTCCATTCGCTACCGAACCCCCAGCATTGATTCGATAGCGGATAGGTTCAACCAGATCATGCGCGAGTGTTGCCGAGATAAATGGTGCTAAGTTGTTCGCCGACAAAAACGACGGAAGGTTGGTGCCACCCTCATTCTCCTTCATGCGCTTCCAATGCGAACCGCCGCGTTTGCTTCCGAAAGCGCGGTGAACCGCCCGTTCTGATAAAACGCGGGTACCATCCTCCAATACAGCGCAATCAAGCTCAACATCACCTATTGGCAGCGCGCCAGTGTATAGAGCCACCGGAACCTGAGCCTCGGCGCCACCTGCTTTTGTAGATGCAACCATAGCTTTGGCAACATCATCAAAGGCTGCATCAATCGGTTCTATAGTCTTCTTGTCGTTAGGCATGGATTAGACCCTTGTAGGTGAGGCGTTTGCCGATTGAACGGGCCAGCGTCATGTCGATGAACTGCATGGTGCCAGAATGCGTCGTGTTATGGCCGAACGAGAATTCGTTGACGTAGCGCTGCAGGTGCTTCGTGCTCATATAATGGTAGATGCCGACATAGCCCCGTTTCAGGATAGACCAGAAGCTTTCGATCCCATTGGTCTGAGCCATGTCACGGATATATTCGCCAACCGAGTGATTGATGCGGATATGGTTGAAACCAGCAGCTTCAAGGCTGACATAACCGCCGTGCCGGTCAGTAACGACCGTGGCGCCGGGATTGGCATGGTCTCGAACGAACGCCCCGAGGGTGGAAGCCTTGGTGTCCGCAACCACAACGGCGCGAACTTGACCAGTTTCGGAACAGATACCAGCAACGGCGGTCTTCCCAACCGATCCACGACCGGCGCACAACTTTTTGTTGGCGTGCTTGTTCTTTTCATGTCCCCCGACATCGGTTTCATCAACTTGTACACGATAGCCCATGCCGCCATCTTGTCCGCCAAGCCAGGTTTCGTGAATATGCTGAGCGAGGAACCATGCTGATTTCTGCGTGATTCCAAGTTCACGGGCCATCTGTGTTGACGGAATACCCTTGCGTGCCGTGGTTATCATGTAGATCGCCATTAACCACTTATGCAGAGGTAAACGGGATTCCGCCAATACGGTGCCAGTGCGAACGCTGAAATGCTGGCGGCAGTCTCGGCAGCGATAAGGCATTGGCTTATGGTTTTTTACCTCAGCAACCGAAAGACTTCCGCAGTGTGGGCAGTGAACCTCTCCACCCCAACGATTACCCTCAAAATACTTCCTTGCGGCTTCCTCATCCGGGAATCGCTGGAAGAACTGGTAGAGGCTGAGAGCCTGAATCAGAAAGCGGTTTGATTGATTTTTCGCAGAACTCTGCGGATATGGGCAATCATCAACCACGCGTGGGATGACGAGATTGTTGCCTCGACATCCTTCGTGAGGCGACGGCAGCGTCCGAGCCATGCAAAGCTGCGCTCCACGATCCAGCGTTTGGGCAGGACGACGAAGCCTTCGGCCCGATCGCTACGCTTGACGATCTCGATCGTCCATCGGCCGAGTTCAGCCAGCGCACCACGCAACTTCTCGCCGGCATACCCGCCGTCACCGATCAGATGGCGAAGCCAGGGAAACAATGAGCGTATTCTGGTCGCTACCAGCGGCGCGCCATCACGATCCTGAATGTCGGCGGGATGCACGACGGCTGCCACGACATGACCCAGCGTATCGGTCGTGATATGCCGCTTGCGGCCCCTGATCTTCTTGCCCGCGTCATAACCGCGTGGACCGCCGTTTTCAGCAGTTTTAACCGACTGGCTGTCAATAATGCCTACCGAAGGCGTGGCGTCTCGCCCGTCCTGCTCACGCGACAGGATCACGAGAATATGGTTTATCGCTTCCCATCGTCCCTCGCGGATCCAACGGTAGAAATAGCCCTGCACGGTCGTGAAGGCGGGAAAATGACGAGGCAATTGTCGCCACTGGCAACCCGTAGTGACGATATAGAGGATCGCCTCCATGACCCGGCGCAAATCCGTACGTCGTGGTCTCCCCAGTCGTTTCTTCTCGGGCATCAAAGGCGCAATCAGCGCCCACTCCGCATCGCGAAGGTCGCTTGCATACTCCAGGTCGTCCCGGCGATACTGCGCGCGGGTGATTTCAGTCCAGGCCATCTTGATCTCATCAGGTTATCGCAAACCCATGAATCATAATCCACTGAAATCACTCAACTCATTTTCGGTCAGACACTGAGGGTTTCTGGCTTCTCACTCATAACATTTAACTAGCCAACGCCCTTGACTTCCGCCAAGAGAAATTTGGCTAGCTAGGTATATAGTTCCTTTTTTTTAAGGCGCCGTTCCCTGGAGCATTTTGAAAATCAGTTCGCACCTAGCGTAACACAGGCAAAGCTGCGGGCATCATCCATGTCGCCCTGCCCGTCATAACGCGCAACGGCAGGCCAGGCGCAGAGCGGGCGGGTGCGCACGATCTTTCCCTCCTCAACGCGGGCGGCCACGATCATGTCAGGCGCCTGCCCGTGGCTGACCCAGTTGTCGATTGCGCCAAGCTTGCTGAAGGTGTCGCACCCGGCGCCACCATGGCAGTGCTCCATGCCGGGAATGGTGATGAGCCTGACCCCGTCATGCCCGGCAGCGCCCGCGCGGCGCTGCACGGCCTGGTAGTAGGTGGCGAGCTGCTGGGGGTTATGGCCGTCATTCCAGCCGATATAGAGCAGCAGCCTGCCGCCACGGGCCAGGAAGGGCGCAAGGTTGTCATCCACGTGCAAAAGCGGGCCGAGCCTGCGGGTGGCCTCCTGTACGTCGGTATCCCATTTCAGGGTGGTCCAGTCCCAGTCCGGGTTCTGGAAGGCTGCGTATCTGAACAGGTCGAGCGCTACGGGGAAAGCCTTGCCGTCAGCCGAGAAACCGTCCTCGCTGCCCTTGGCCGGGCCGGGGAAGATGACCGTGTGCGTCTGCGGGTCAACGGGGCCCTGATAGATGTTGCGGGCTGCGCGCACTTCATCGGCGGTCAGGCAATTGGCCGTGTTGCTGCCTGTCTTGCACAGGATTTGCTCGGGCCTGAAGGCGCAGCGATCCGGTTCATCCACAAAGCCCTGCTTCCTGCCCACCGGCCGCGCGCAGGCATTCATCACTGCAGCATTGAGCAGCCGGAACTTGTCGTGTGATACGCGCAGCGCCGGGTCATGATAGCTCATCCACCCCGCCCAGAGCTGTTCGGCATTGAAATTGACAATCGGGTTGGGCGGCGCGCCCGCTACGATGCCGTCATAATCCTCGGGGTAGCGTTTGGCCTCGATCAGCCCTTCAAGCCCGCCCAGCGAGCAGCCGATCCAGTAGGCATGCGTGGCCTCGTGGCCATAGAATGTCCTGACCAGCGCCTTGGCCGCGACCGTCATCAGGTGGTCGGCGCGGTAGGCGTAATCGATCATTTTCTCGGGGTGGCCCAGCGTAAAGCGGCCGCCCTGGCCCTCGGGGGTGGCGCTGTCATGCCCGGTATCGGTGCTGGCTACCGCATAGCCTTCACTTATGCCCGTGGCCATGCCGTCATACATGAGCGAACCGGCCCAGCCAAAATTGCCCACGCCCAGCAACCTGCCGTTCCAGCCCTTGAGCGGCAGCCAGATTTCGGTGCGGATGTGGGAATCCGCCGTCGGGTGCAGGGTCAGGGCCACGCGGCAGAAGGCGGGGTTCGCGGCCTCGGTCGGGTGCCCGGCCAGGTTCATGCCCGGCGTGGACATGATGTGGCTGAGCTGGTCCTGCGGGGCGTGCCAGCTTCCCGCCTTTACGGTTTCAACGGTGGTGAAGGTGGCATCGGGCAGGGCGTGGCGGGCAAGGTCGCTACAGCTTGTGGCCCGTGCGGCGCAGGCACTGGCCATCATGAGCGGGGCGGCAAGCAGGGCGCCAGCCATGGCGTGCCGGTAAGGACGCCACGGGCGGGGCGCGGGCAGGGGATCGGGATGGGGCATGCGAGGGTCCTGGCAGCTCATTGCAGGGAAAAGCGTGTGTCATGCGCCAGATCGGGTCATGACGGCTGGCCCCATTGTGGTCCCGAATGCCCGGGGTTGGAAGCCCCGCGCCATGGGCAGGCGCATGCCTTCAGTGCTGCGCGGGCCGCGGGTTCAGCGCCATGCGCTGACGGCCTCAAGCCCGGTGTGCAACAGTTGCGCCGCCCGTTCGGGGCTTTCGGCCTCCACATACACGCGCAGTTCCGGCGCATTGCCCGAGGGGCGGAGGTGAATGACCTCGTCGCCCGCAAAGGTCATGCGCAGGCCATCGGTTTCATCCACATGGGCCAGCGCGCCGCAGGCGCCGGTCAGGCCCAGCGCGTCCGCCCCGTGCGCCGGGTCGCGGCGCAGGGCGGCAATGTGGGCGGTGCTCTGCGCGATGGGCATGTCCTTCAGCCGGTCGCTCAGCGTAAAGCGGCGGGGCAGGGTGGCGACAAGACCGGCCAGGTCGGTGCCGGCCTCGCGCGCGGCCACGAGCGCGCAGATCATGGGCAGCACGGAATCCCGCGTGGGGAGTGCTGCCAGCGTGCGCCCGCCGCGCATGACCGGGCTTGCCAGCAGGAAGCCGCCATTGGCTTCATACCCGACCGATGGTTCATGCCCATCGCCCGCCGCCTGCGTCATGGCCGCGACCACGTAGGGCGAGCCGATGCGCGTGCGCTGCACCTGATCGGCAAACCCGGCCTGCTCCAGCGCCGTGTTGCTGCTGACCGGCGTCGCCACGGCGCGGGCGGCCAGGAAACGGGCCGCCAGAATGCCCAGCACGTCGCCGCGCAGCCATGCGCCATGCCGGTCGGCCAGCAGCGGGCGGTCGGAATCGCCATCAGTGGTCAGGATGGCGTCCAGCGTGCCATCGGCGGCCCACTGGCGGGCGAGGGCGGCATCCTCGGGGCGGACGGCTTCGGTATCGACGGGGATGAAGCTGTCCATGCGGCCAAGTGGCACGGCGGTGGCGCCAAGGGCCTCGACAATCTGCACCAGCACGTCGCGCCCCACGGCGGAATGCTGGTAGATGCCCAGTTTCAGCCCCGCCAGCGCATCGGCGCCAAAAAAGTCGCGGTAGCGGGCCACGAAGCCGGGCACCACGTCGGTCACGGGGGGCAGGTCGGGCGGCGCGGTGAGCGTGCCCTCGGTATCGAACCAGCCTTCGGGCAGGCTCACATCCAGCTCGCGCATCGCCGCCTCGTCAGGCTTGAGGAACTCGCCGCGCGCGCGGTTGAACTTGATGCCGTTGCGATCTGCCGGGATATGGCTGCCCGTGACCATGAGCGAGGGCATGCCATGCGCAAACGCATGCAGGCACAAAGCCGGCGTGGGCACGTAACCGCAAAACACCGGCACGCCATCCATGTAACGGATCGCGGCGGCACAGGCGCGCAGGATGCGCGGCGTGCTCGGGCGCAGGTCGCCCGCTATGGCCACGGCCGCGCCCGGCGCGAACTCGCCAAGGCTGGCCAGGTGCCGCAGGTAGCCTACGGTGTAGGCGAAGCAGACCGAATCCTTCATCGCGCTGACAAGGCCGCGCGCGCCGCTCGTTCCAAACGCGACGCCGGAATGCTGCATCCACTGGGCTATCTTCATGGGTTCTTTCTCGTTCCTGACCAATCCTGCGCGGGCTTTCGCGCCTGCCTGCATATAACGTAGGCGCGCAGGGTGGCGTTTATACAAACAATCGTGCCCGATTGTGGCACGGGTCGCGTGCCCTGTCGTCTGCCCCGCTACGCGGGCCAGCGTGGGGCAGGGACGTGGCGCAAATAAGGCGGCCCGGAAGGGAGCCGGGAGCGCGATATTGTATCAATCGCTGATTTATACTGTGTTTTTGGCATCTGTTCATAAAAACATAATAAAAATGTATTGAAAACATAACACATGCGGGCAGGCGGGGCGGCTAGATGAAGGGGCCGTGGTTAAGGAATGATGAATATGACCTGCCGGTTCGGAGCGACATCATGATGGGCCCATGCGTCGAATGCACGCGGCCCCGGTTCGCGGGCTGGCAGGGCGGGCTGCCATGCGCCTGTTGAACGCTGGCGCGGGCATGGCCCCCTCCGCTTTGAAATGGTTGTGGAACATTGCATGATGAACGATATCGCAGCCCCGCCAGCTTCGCCAGTCCGGCAGGCCTTCATGACCATGGGCGATATCGCCTGCCAGGGCCCCGTAATCGGGCCGGATGCACTGGGCGAGCGCCTGTTCGAACTGTTTCACAATGACCCGGCGCTGATGCTGGTGGCGGTGGTGGACCAGCACGACGCGCCGGTGGGGCTGGTGGAGCGGCAGGCCTTCTTCCTCAAGGTATCGGGCCGGTTTGGCCATGCGCTGTTCAACCGCCGCCCCGTGGCGCTGCTGATGGATGATCGCCCGGTCATGATCGATGCCGGCATTCCCTCTGCCGAGTTTACGGCGCGCGCGCTCATGTCCCAGCCCTCCGACCTCATGCGCGGCTATATCGTGACAAAGGCGGGGCGCTATCACGGCACCGGCTCGGCGCTGGACCTGATCAACGCCTCGCATTCCCACGCCCTCGCCTCCGCCTCGGGGCTGAAGGCGGCGGCGGAAGACCTGAAGCGGGCCAATAAACGCATCTTGCGCGACAAGCTGTTCATCGACACCATTGTCGAGAACATTCCCTCCGCCTTGATCGTGCGCTCCACGCGCGATGATTACCCCGTGCTGGTCAACCGCGCGGCGGAGGAAATGATGGGCTGCACGCGCGACCTGCTGCTGGAACGCAAGGTCGATGATGTGTTCGATGCCGACGAGATCGGCCACCTGCTGCTCAGCCGCGCGGCAGGCGGCGCGCAGGCGGCAGAGCAGGTCCTGTGCGACCACAACGGCACCGCGCGCGCCATTGCCACCCGCCATGTCACCATTACCGATGAGCGTGGCGGCGCGCGGTGGGAAATGTGCGTGGCCGATGACGTGACCGCACAGCGCAACGCCCAGCACTGTTAAGCGGCATGGAAAAGTGACCCCTTCGGAAGGGGGACAGGCAGCCAAAAACGACCCCTTTCTGAGAAACGGGTTCACGATGGCCTTCATGCTGAATGGAGGCCCGGTTTGGGATGCTTGTTG
>NZ_JAPIVJ010000021.1:0-24598 GCF_054182245.1 Komagataeibacter sp. NFXK3 | reverse complement strand
CAGTCCTTCCCGGCTATGTTCACGTCGGGCAATACCAGTCCATGTCACCATTCACTCCATCTCTTCGTAAAGACGGATGAATCACAACAGGCTGGTATTGTTCAAAAACTTTCGGATCAGGCTCTGAAGCCCGCGTGCTGGTAGGGCTGACAGAGCGCATGGCGTCGCCCGATGCCGTTGCAAAGGCTGTCAAAGCCTACCTTGAGGAAAACAACCGGCTGAACCAGGCGCGACGGGCTCAGGTAGCAGCGGACTGCAAGGCGTTGGACAGGATCGACCGCTCCATGCGGGGCATCATCACGGCCATTGAGGACGGGATGTATCAGCCCGCATGAAAGCCCGGATGCAGGAGCTTGAACGCCAGAAGGCCGACATCATGAGCCGCATGGCCGAGGCCCCGGTGGACCTGCCGGATGTAAACCCCAACGTCTCGAAACTCTATCGGGTCAAGGCCGCGCGGCTGGCCGTTCGACGCGCCTGATGACCGATGCGACATACCTCAAAGTACACAGGATAGCGGCGCCTCTGCTTAAAGAGGGGCTTTTCCCCGCCATATCGGATGCACAAAAAGGCGGACTGAACTCAAAGCTGCATGCCGTGTGTGATGGCCAGGACCTGCCTGTCCGTCTGCATCTGACTGCTGGACAGGTCAGTGACTTCAAAGGGGCGGATGTTCTTCTCGCGGACCTGCCGGAAGGAACAGAAGAGGTCATCAGGGATCGGGGTTATGATAGCAACCGGATCAGATGATATCTTGTCGAACGGAACATTACCGCCTGCATTCCACCGAGGAAAAACCGGAAATCAAATTCACCTTATAACTGGCATCTGTATAGAAAGCGCCTCCTTATCGAAAACATGTTCGCAAGGCTGAAGGACTGGCGACACGTTGCGACCAGATACGACCGCTGCGCCCATACATTCATGTCTGCCATCAAGATTGCTGCAAGTTTCAACTTCTATCTCAAAGAATGAATCCTGCGCCCAACGCCGGTTGCTTCGCCTTCTATGTCTTGGCCTCTTCGGTTTCCTGTCCAAATAAATGTATCATAGCTATTATAGGGAGGTGGCCGCTCGGGAAGCCTGTTCATAAAAACCGGTGAGAACGCGTAAGGCACGGGCTACTTCATCAATACGGCTCTGGGCCACGCCGCGGTCCTTGGGTATAAGGTCCAGCAGGCAGGCCTGTCTGACCCGTGCATAATCCTGACAGGCTTCGCTACCCTTCGGTGTTGCCTGCAGGAACACTTCCTTTCCTGCTTTCGATTTTGAAATAAGCTCCATTTTTTCGAGTTTTTTCATGGAGTAATTAAGGTAATGCCGTTCGCTGATGTTGAGCATGAACAAGATGTCGGAAATGCTCTTGGGTCTATTGCGGTGATTGATGCAGTGAAGCACCAACACATCAAGCGGGGATAGATCGCGCGCGCCCACCGCCTGCATGCCGCACGTCATCCAGCGCTGAAAGGCATGGTTCGCCACCGTCAGCGCAAACTCGAATTCACTCAGATCCTCGGCACCCGGCACGGCGAGATGGGAGGAGGAGACAATGAACATGCCATCCTGCCGTGACGTTTCTTCAGGCGGGTGGGTCTGTGCCTTTTTCCGGTTCTGCTTCATCGTGGCCGCAATGCACCTTATTTTGGGGTCGTGTCCTGTATTCCCCATACTGGCATTTTTAATCCATAAGGCAAGTCAGCCCGGATGCTGTCAGGGGACGGGTGTATGAACTGGCCGTCCCGCCATTGCGGCATGCAGGTTGGTCATGACCTGATCGAGGCATGTCAGCAGTGATTGTGGCGAACGTGCGCCGACATGTGGGGAAAAGACAATATTGGGTTGTTCCCGCAGGGCTGCAGGCAGGTTCGGTTCTCGTTCAACCACATCCAGGCCAGCCCCTGCGATAATGCCTTTTTCCAGTGCCTCGGTCAGCACTGTATTACTGATAACGCTTCCCCGGCCCACATTGACAACATATCCCTGCGGGCCAAGCGCCCGGAGTACATCCGCATCGATCACATTGCAGGTTTCCGGACCGCCCGGCAGGGTGACCGCCAGTATGTTGACCCGTGCTGCCATATCCATAACGGAAGGACAGTAGGTCCATTGCGCCTGATCGCATGGCCTGCGGCTGTAATAAAACACCGGCATGGAAAAACCTGCCGCACGGGCAGCAATGCGCTGCCCGATATGCCCCATGCCCACAATACCGATTTTCTGTCCCGATAGTTGGGGCGGAACGGGCCGGATGGGCCGCCATGCACCCTGCCGAACAAGACCATCATTGGGCACGATATCACGCATGACTGCCAGCAGCAGGGCAAAGGCCTGATCCGCCACGCTATCGGCATTCGTGCCGGGACTATAGGCGACCTCGATTCCACGCGCCCGCGCGGCGTCCACATCCACCCCTTCATAACCGACGCCGAAAGTGTGGATGATGCACAGGTTCGGCATTGTATCCATGAAGGCACCATCCAGTCGGGTGGAACCATTGGTCACAATGGCACGGACGAGGTCGCCTGAATGCGTGACATAGGCCTGCCGGGCCGCTGGTGTAAGCAGGGACTCGACATGGTATTGCGTGCCCAGCCGTTGTGTTACCAGATCCGGCAGGGGAAAAGTCAGAACGATAACTGGCACCTTGTCGAGGCCAGAGGAGTGATCGGTCATGCCTGCGCCCTATCTGCCAGCAGGCCCTGGGTCCGGTCTGTTTCGGACAGTGCCGGGTCGCGCTGCGCCGGATCACCCAGCCCTGCACCGCCTGGTGTCAGAACCATCAACCGTTCGCCCGCCGGAATAACCTGCAGTCCCTTGCCGGGCAGCACCCGGCCGGAAGACAGGCTGACATGGCCTGCCAGGCCGTTCCGGCCGCCTGCGCGCCCACGGGGCGGATTGGCAATGCGGTCAAAAGCAGCCAGCAGTTCAAAAGGAGCAGCTTCGGTGTTGGATATTTCCATGATCTGCCCCAGTCCGCCACGCGTTGTGCCATCTCCCCCACTGCCAGGCCGCAGTTCCTTGCGCCAGAAGATGAGGGGGGACTGGATTTCAGCAATTTCAACCGGTGTTCCGTGTACGCCGGACGGGAACGCCGTGGCGGAAAGTCCGTCCAGCCCCGGGCGTGCGCCGGTGCCACCGTTGGTGGTAATGGCCAGTGCATAGGCCAGGTTGGTGTTGCCTGCATCGTGCCATGTACCGCGTACGGTAATGTTCCATATGCATGAAGTCCCTTCCGCGGGAACCCGGTGGGGCAGGGGTTGATACAGGCAGCCGAACACGACGTCAGGCAGCATCTGTCCAATGACATGCCGGGCGGAAACCGGGGCGGGGCGCAGGGCGTTCAGGATCGTGCCCGCCGGCGCGGTTACACGGAATGGTGCCAGGGAACCAGCATTGTTCGGCACATCGGGGGCGATGATGCATTTGAGGCCAAATACCGTATAGGCCTTGGTATAGGCCAGCGGCACATTGATGCCGTGCCTGACGGCGGGCGATGTGCCGACGTAATCCACCAGGACATGATCCGGTGCTATGGTCAGGCTTGCGGCCAGCAGGACAGGGTGATCATAGCCGTCCGTCCGCATGGTGTTGGTCCATTCCCCCCGGGGCAGGACGGCAATACGTTCTTCCACCGCCATGCGGGAGCGTGTGATGATGAAATCGGCCAGGGGGCCAAGATCTGTTATGCCGAATTCATCCATCATGGCCGAAAGCGCCCGCACTCCCACGTCGTTACAGGCGGCGAGGGAATAGGTATCGCCTTCCGTATCCAACGGCAGGCGCGTATTGGCGCGGATGACCGCCATCAGAGTTTCATTGACCTGTCCCTGATCCAGCAGCCTGAGCATGGGCAGGTACAGTCCCTCCATGAACACGTCGGAAGCTTCAGGACCATTGCCCAGCCCCCCGATATCCATGAGATGACTGGTACACGAAAACAGGGCGACCAGATTCCCCTTGTGAAAGGCAGGAGTCGTGACCACAAAGTCATTCAGGTGGCCGGTACCCATCCATGGGTCATTGGTAATATAAGCATCGCCTTCACGCATGGTGTCGAGCGGGAAATGACGAATGAAATGTCTTACAGATTCAGCCATGGAATTTACATGGCCCGGCGTGCCGGTTACGGCCTGCGCCAGCATGCGGCCTTCCAGATCGAAGACACCAGCGGAAATGTCCTCGCATTCCCGCACAATGGGACTGAACGCCGTGCGGATCAGCACCTGTGCCTGTTCACCTACAACGGTGATCAGCCGGTTCCACATGATCTGCAGGTCAATTTCTGTGCTACCGGGGGTATGAGGGGTGTCCATCATGCCGCATCCTTCTGGTTCATGATGATATTGCCGCTGCCATCAATCTGTGCGTCAAAACGGGCGGAAACGTAGGTGGTGGTTTCTTTTTCAATAATAATGGCCGGACCAGGCACGAATACGCCAGACGGGGCGCATGCACGATCATAGACCGGAAGATCCACCCATCCATTGCTGCCACCATCAAAGAAGCGACGTATTTCCAGCGGGGACAGGGTGATCTTCGCACCCGCCTGGCTGAACGGCACGGGCGGGGAGGGAATGGTGGAAATACGTACCGACCAGTTCAGGACTTCAATCGGCGCATTGGGAATGCTACGGGCAAACTGATGGGCATATTCCTGCGTGAACGCTTCACGCAGGCCATGGGCATCAGCCTGACATAGGGGACGGTCCGGCAGTTCCACCATGATTTCATGCCCCTGACCGACATAGCGCATGAAGGCTGCTGTCCGTTTGAGCAGTGGCGCACTACCGGAACCGGTCTGCACCATGCTGCGTGCGGTTTTTTCCATATCGGACAACAGGGCCGAAATGGCTGCATAATCGGTATGTTCATCGATTCTCGTGTGATGGGAGCGGGCAATTTCATACGAAATGGGTGCCGTCAGGAAGCCGACAGCCGACCCCACACCGGCGCTGTTAGGAATGACCAGTCGCCGTACCCCCAGTTTTTCTGCAACCCGGACAGCATGCAGCGGAGCTGCCCCACCAAAGGCGACCATGGTATGTTGAGACAGGACCGCGCCACGTTCTGCCGCATGGACGCGCGCGGCGCTGGCCATGCTTTCACATACGATTTCATATACTGCATGGGCGGTCATTTCGGCAGAAAGCGAGAGCTCGGTCCCGATGGTGTCACTCAGGGCACGGGCGGATAGGGCTGGCTGGAGGGTCAGGCTGCCACCGGCAAAACCTTCTGGTCGCAGCAATCCCAGCATCACATCAGCGTCGGTCACGGTCGGCCAGGTGCCACCGCGCCCGTAGGCCGCGGGCCCAGGAACGGACGAGGCGCTTTCAGGGCCGACCGTAACCCGCTTCATGGCGTCAAGCCGGGCGATTGAACCGCCGCCCGCGCCAATTTCGATCATTTCAATAACGGGAATGCACAGTGGCAGCCCCGATCCTTTCAGGAAGCGGGCGGTCCGGTCAACCTCGAATATGCGTGACTGGGCCGGTTCATTGCGTTCAATCAGGCAGATCTTGGCCGTGGTACCGCCCATGTCAAAGGACAGCACGCGTTTTTCACGCAGGCATTCCGAAATGCGGGCAGCAAAGATGGCCCCCCCGGCAGGGCCGGATTCAACCAGACGGACGGGGAAGGTACGTGCGGTCTCAAGCGAGGTCAGGCCACCGCTGGACGTGACAAGATACAGCGTACCGGCAAAGTGCCGCGCCTTTAAGGCCTGATCCAGCCGGGCCAGATAGCCTGCCATCAGAGGTTGTACATAGGCATTCGCCACCGTGGTAGAGGTCCGTTCGTATTCACGCACCTGCGGGCACACTTCGCATGACAATGACAGGGTTATGCCCGGCGGGAGCACATCTGCCAGTATATCACGCACCCGAAGTTCATGGGCGGGATTGGCATAGGCATGCAGGAAGGCTACGGCCACGCTTTCCACCCCGACTGCCGCAAGTTGCAGGCCCAGTTGCCTGATCTGCTCGTCATTGGCGGCAATCTGGACCCGGCCACGGGCATCCATGCGTTCACGCAGTGTGAAACGCAGGTCACGGGGCACAAGTGGCTGTGGCTTCTGCAGCATGATGTCATACTGGTCAAAGCGACTTTCTGTGCCGATGGCCAGCACATCGCGAAATCCTTCCGTCGCGACCAGTGCGGTACGTGCGCCACGGCGTTCGATAATGGCATTTGTGGCCAGCGTTGTGCCATGTACGAACACGTTGATATCCGACAGCGCTAGTCCCGCATCCGCCAGTACCAAGGTGATGCCCTCCAGCACACCTTCTTCGGGAGCATGGGGCGTGGTCAGGACCTTGCGGGTCAGTCTTTTGCCCCGTGCGTCCAGAACGATATCGGTAAATGTGCCGCCTATGTCGGCGGACAGCCGCGCATCAGAATCCATAACTATCACAGGTCTCCACGATGTCATGAAACGGTGGGAGTTACATTTATGTCGTTGTTTTAATGTAACAATTTCTCGTGATTCTATATGTCTGCTATCATTTTCACAGCCGTATGGCCTGTGCCTTGGCGGTGGAATTATGCCAGTTACATATCGTAGCTTAGCTCGTGATATAGCATGCACGTCAAGATATTATGTTTAAATTATACATAAAAGATATATATCGCTCGTAAATTTTAACGGAAAATGTTTTGCTTTCGGATGATTGTCATGCATCCTGTCAGGAGCCGACTATGTCCGGTCTTTCCGGAAATGAGTTCGGAATGATACGAAGAAATAATGAAGTGAATAGCACGAAAAACACATAATTCCCCACCATATCCATGCCTGCACATCACAGGGTAAGATCGGGAGGTCCGATGGAACGGAACGGGTCACATGTTAGAGGCACGGTTGGCGATAGGGCAGAGCGTACTGGTTCCGACACCTATAGGTATCTGCTGTTTGGCATGGTCTTTCTCATGTATGTCATCAATTATGGTGATCGGGCTGCTCTTTCCATTGCCATGCCGGCACTCGAGACGGAATTTGTCCTTACGCCCGTGCAGATCGGGTGGATTTCATCAAGTTTCCTGTTTTCTTATGTCGTACTGAACCTGCCATCTTCCATCATGCTGGATGTGTACGGCACTCGCATCGTGGGTACGCTGGCGGTAGGATTCTGGTCTATCGCGATGATGCTGGGCGGTTTCGCACACAATGTACTGCAGTTCATCCTGACACGCATCATGCTGGGGGCTGGTGAAGCCCCTACCTTCAGCCTTGGCAGCAGTATTGTCCGACAGTGGGCCCGGGTTGGAGAGCGCGGTATCATCATGACGGTCATCCTTTGTGGCATGCAGGCCGGGCTGGCTGGCGGAACGATCGCGGGGGCCTGGCTGATCGGATGGTTCGGCTGGCGAATGGAATTCATCATTCTGGGTGCGCTGGGGTTCGTGTGGGCGGCGGGCTGGGTCGTGGCCTGCCGGGGGGTGCTTCCTGCCGGGCAGGAAGCGCCAGGCAGGGGCGTGATTTGGGTGCGTGAAGTGGGCTCGCTTTTCCTTTCCCGCTCTTTTTGTGCCATTGTTATTGCTCAGTGTTGCGGCAACTACCTGAATTTCCTGATTATGTCATGGTTGCCGCTGTTTTTGATGAAGCAGCTTCATGTAGACGTACTGCATGCGGCGCTTAATGGCACGGCCTGTTACGCAGTTGCGGCTGTTGTTGCCATTGTCTGTGGTGCGGTGGGTGAACGCTGGATTGTGCGCCGGTATCCAGGTCTCGCCGCACGGCGTCTTGTCGTATGTGTCTTTTTCGGGTGTGCGGCCCTGATCGGGTTATTGCCTTTTGTGCATGCAACATCGGCAGTGGTGGCCCTGATCGCATTTTCGTTAGGCAGCATGATTGCGGGCAATGGAGCGAACATGGCGCTGCTGGCTGATCTGCTGCGTGAGCATGACAAGATTGGTACCGTTACCGGACTTACACTGACCTTCAGTAACTTCATGGGGATGATTGCCCCTATCGCGACGGGATATATTGTTGCTGCTACGAATAGCTTCGATGCCACCTGGTATATCTGCGCGGCAGGTCTGATTCTGGGTGGGCTGCTTTCAGTATGGCTTGTCCGGTCCGAAATCGTCATGAAATCTGCTGCAGAGACATAAAAAATACGACTGTTTCTTTTTTGCATCATATCATGTCATTGTTGGGAAAGGTTTTTTTATTATCCGATGGCTTCGTCCCTTCGGGATGGAATTATGTTGTTTCGGAATCGGTATCATTATCTTTATATTCCATATATAAATTGAACATGAGTTCGCTGGCTTTCTGTCATCAGCCAGCATGACGCCAGGACTCTTCTATCCTTGTGATTTACGCATGAGGGAAAGAATGGGGTCTTTATGTCAATATGAATGAACAAAAAATTGTTTTATTTCAATAAATAAGAAAAAAACAAAGAAAGTAGACCAAAAAGAATTTGCGATTTCGGAACGTTTTGTTATCGTCGCATAACATGTGTAATTTATATATAAATCATCCACTATACGGCCATAAGAGGCTGTCCGGTTCCTGAGCGGACTACGAAAGACGGGCGCAAATGATTGTTTCTTTGCAGCAAGGATTTTCGACAGATGGATAAAATGAGAAAAGATAGGCTGTATCTGCTTGCAGGTGTGGCGTTTGGCATGCCCATGCTCCTGGTGGCGGCAGGGAAGGCCCAGACGGCCTCCACCATTCCGTCCAGCAGCGCATCCACGCGGAGCCAGCACACGACCAGGACACAGTCGGCCGCCCGGGTAATCAACCATGCGGTAGCCGATCATCCTGAAACAATCCAGGTAAGCGGCACGTCCACTAGTTCGGTCCTGTCGCCCGCCACCGCCCGGCATAGTACGACACAGGTTACGGTCGTCAGCGGGGCTGAGCTTCTTGCTACCGGTCAGACCAACGTCATGCAGGCGCTGGCACAGGCAAACCCGGCCATTACATCACCGCCGCAGGCGGGCGTGGGTAATAACGGTTTTGTACAGACCATGCAGTTACGTGGTCAATCGGCGGATGACACGCTTATTCTTGTCAACGGACACAGGCGGCATGTTGGCGCGAACTTCAACGCTAATGCCGGTCCGAACTGGGGTACCGATCCGGCGGATATCTCCCTCATCCCCATTTCCGCCATTGACCATATTGAGGTGATCACGGAAGGTGCTACGGCGCTGTATGGGCAGGACGCGCTGGCGGGCGCCGTCAACATCGTCCTCAAGCATACAACGCATGGCGGTTCCATCAATTTCAAGAACAGTGGCTATTACGCGGGCGACGGGCAGGCACTGGACGGATCAGCGGATTATAACATGGCGCTGGGCCATCGTGGCGGCTATCTTGATCTTGCGGCACAGGTTACGCACCAGCTTCCCACCACGCGTACGGGCGATTACGTGGGTACCCTCTTTACCGACCCTGAGCGCAACGCCACGGCGGACCGGGATGTGCAGCGCATGTTGGGCATACCCAAGTCCACGCTGGAGACGATGAGCGCCAACATGTCGATCCCGCTGGCGGAAAACATCAATTTTTACAGTACATCGACCTTCTCCCATCGTCGTTCCAATGTGGCCGAAACCTATCGCAGTGAGGCGGACAGCCTGACAAACCCCTATCTGTACCCCAATGGTTCACAGCCCTATATCGCGATGGATCAGTATGATTTTGAAACCGACAATGGCATCAAGGCCCGTAAATTTGGTTTTGCATGGGATGCGTATGTAACCTATGGTCGTGACGATCAGACCTATTCCACAATTCATTCCGACAACGTTTCCCTGGGCAACGCCAGTCCGACCGATTTCTATGATGGCAAGGCCATTACATCGGAGCTGACGGCAGGCCTGCGCGGTTCGCGCTCGTTCGATACCGGCTTCCTGCCAAAGCCGCTCAACCTTCGCTTTGGCGGGGAATACCGTCACGATACATTCCAGATGACGGGTGGCGACCCGCTATCCTATTACGGACGTGGGGCAACCGATCATGCTGGTAACGTGCCGGCCGCGGTAACCAACCAGAACCGTGACGTATTCGACGGTTCCATAAATCTTGATTTCTGGGTCACCAACAAATGGGAATGGACCCTTGGCGGACGCTCGGTCAGCTACAACAACCTGGCAACAGTGCAGACCGGCTCCATCGGGACGCGCTACAATTTCAACAAACGCTGGGCCATCCGGGCCAGCATCAATACTGGCTACCGTCCCCCCACGCTGGCGGAAATGTATTATTTTTACAACGCACCCTTCGCCGGATATTCGATCGATCAGCTACCTGCTAACAGTGCGGCAACCCGTGCACTCGGTGGTGGCAACATGAAAGGCGAATATTCGCGCAATTACAGCATTGGCGTGGATGCAACCCCGGTGGACAATTTCCATCTGACCGGAAATCTGTACTACATTGCCATCAACGACCGACTGGCCAGTACGACGACCCTTGGCGGCAGTTACGTGGCGGAGGCACTGGCGCAGTCAGGGCTGAGTGGCGTGACTTATGCTTCGTACTATACCAATCCCGTCAATACGCAGACATTCGGCGGCGATTTCAATGCCGACTACACGCTGCATACACCCCGTTACGGCACCTTCCGTTTCGCCATGGGGTTTAACTTCTCGGATAACGAAATACGCAGCTACAATGCAACACCGTCCGTACTGGCCAGCCACGGGCTGTCCACCTTTAATAATTATGCGGAAGAAATGATGCTGCATTCCGCCCCTAAGAACCGCGAGAGCCTGAGCGTTAACTGGAAATATGGCAAATGGTCGGTCTTCGTGCAGGAAATGCGCTATGGCTCCATGACTTTCCTCGCCAGCCCGACTTCGGTCCCTATGCAGGTCAACCCCGCGTTCCTGACCAATATGGAGGTCAGTTATCAGGTCCTGCCGAAGTGGTCAGTCGCGGTCGGGGCGAATAATCTTGGCAACAAATATCCGACACGGGTGCCGTCCTCCATTTCCGGGCCGCTGTTTGGGGCATACAAATATCCCTTCTATTCACCTTACGGTTTCAACGGCGGTATGTACTACGTCAAGACGGCGCTCAATTTCTGATATCTGGGGTTTCCATTTCGTAATGAAGCAGTCCGTGCATAATTCCTCCGTGGTTCCAGGCTACCGTTTTGTCATTTACGCCATGACGGTCCTGATGTGTGTTATCGGTTATGGCGACCGGGCGGTGCTGGCCGCGGGCATGCCTCTGATCGGTCAGGAATTCGGTCTGTCCACGACACAGGTGGGGTGGGTGCTATCCAGTTTCCTGTGGTCGTATTTCATCCTCAACCTGCCTGCCGCCCTTCTGCTTGACCGGTTCGGTCCCCGGGTGGTGGGCATGTTTTCCGTCGTGCTGTGGTCTGTCGCCATGATCCTCGGGGCGCTGTCGGGCACGCTGGTGCAGTTCCTCATCGCCCGTGTCCTGCTGGGCGCGGGGGAAGCCGCGACGTTTTCCCTCGGCAACAAGGTGGTCGATGCCTGGTCCCCGGTACAAGAGCGCAGCATAATGATGACGGCTTTCACATGCGGTATCCAGATCGGCCTGGCCGCAGGGGCTGCGGTGGGGGCTTGGCTTATCATGCAATATGGCTGGCGCGTGGCGTTTGTCGTGCTCGGTGTCGTGGGATGCCTGTGGGCTGCCGCATGGTTTGTGGCCTATCCTGCCCATGATCGATCGTCCACATTGGCCGGCGGTGTGTCGGGAGGGATGGGTCTATCCTTGCGTCCACTGTTGCGCAGCCGTTCCTTCTGGTGTGTGGTAGGTGCCCAGTGTACGGGCAATTATGCCAATTTTCTCATGATGACATGGGTGCCGACCTATCTGGTGAGCACCCTGCATATGGATCTGCTCCATTCCGGCGCCAATACGGCCATCTGCTATCTTGCCGCAGCCTGTCTTTCGATGGCAGGCAGCAGGGCGGGGGAATGGGTGCTGGCGCGTTCGGGGAACGGGATCGGCGCAAGACGGCGTGTCGTCGCGTTTTTCCTGTCACTGGTGATGGTTGTGGCCGCGCTGCCGTTGTGCACCACGGCGCTGGAAATCATGGGGGTTCTGTCTCTTGCCATGGGGGCGATCATTGCAGCACTCGGGACAAATATGGCGCTACTGGCCGAACTGCTGGTCGAGCGGCACTACCTGGGGTCCGTTACAGGGTTCATGCTGACCTTCAGCAACGGGATCGGCATCCTTGCCCCGGTCGCGACGGGCTATCTTGTCGCGGCGACTGGTAATTTCCATGCGGTTTTTTATGTTACGGCCTGCATTGTGCTGGCTGGTGCACTGACGGCATGGCTGGGACCAAGGCAGATGTTCCATGCAGCGGCAGGCCGTGACCGCGCAGGCAACGAAGTGCAGCAGGGAGCTGGATCTTGAAAATAAGCATGGCAGGCACGGGCGGCCTGTTACTGGATATGGCTGAAGGCGCCTTTGATGAAGCCGTGCAGGCGCGTATATGGGCCATGGCCCGCACGCTTGGTGCGAGTGAATGGTGCACGCAGGCCGTACCGGGGGTGAACAACCTGCTGGTTACCTTCGATCCACTCGTGACCGACGGGGAGAAGGTCAGCCAGAAGCTCGGCATCCTGTGGGCCGAGGCCGTCGCTGATGATACGCCTCCTGCCGTTATAGATGTCAGGGTGGATTATGGAGGAACCTTTGGTGAGGATCTGCCCGAAATCGCGTCGCGGACTGGTCTGACGGAAGATGAAGTGATTGCCCTGCATGCTTCGGGAACCTATCGCGTTGCCGCAATCGGGGCCATGCCTGGCTTTGTGTACCTGACCGGTCTGGACAGTCGCCTCGCCATACCCCGCCGGCATTCACCGCGGCTTAAGGTTGAGCAGGGCGCGGTCGTAATCGGTGGTGGCCATGCGGGGATCATGCCCTGTGCCGCGCCCTCTGGGTGGCACATTATGGGACGTACGAAACTGGATATGTTTTCCCCCCACCGGCAGGATCCGCTCCTGCTTCATCTGGGCGATATCGTGCGTTTTCATGACAGCCGCAAGGACTGCCCTGCATGATCGAAATCCTGACCAGTGCGCAGCTCAATTCCATTCAGGATGCGGGTCGCACACATGCCCTGACACTAGGGGTGTCGATCGGTGGAGCCATGGATGGCATGGCTCTGGCGGCAGGCAACATACTGGTGGGCAATGCCCGTAATGCTGCGGGGATCGAAGTCGTATTCTATCCCTTCCGTCTGCGTTTCGAGATCGACACCATCTGTGCCGTGACCGGGGCTGACTGCAACGCGACGTTGGATGGCAGGCCCGTTCCCCCATGGTGGGTGGTGAGTGTCAGGGCTGGGCAGGTGCTGACGTTGACGTCTCCACGCAGCGGATGCCGGAGTTATGTCACGATAGCGGGCGGACTGGATGTGCCGTGTGTGCTGGGGGCGCGGGCAACTGATATAAAGGGGGGCTTTGGCGGCCTTGACGGGCGAGGACTGAAGCGGGGCGACAGGATCGCAACCTTTCCTGCAGGACGGACTGAGGCGGCATTGCCTGTCGGTGGTATCGGGGCCGGTCCAGGCTACACGCTCCTGCCGCAGCAGGACAGCGTGACGGTCCGGTTCCTGCCCGCTGCGGAATATGATGAGTTCCAACTCCGGTCCCGTGAACGGTTCGTGACTGAGGATTGGACCCTCTCCAGCAGCGCCAATCGCATGGGCTATCGGCTGGAAGGTGCGGAACTGCATATGCACAGGCCACTGAGTCTGTTTTCACACGGCATCGTGCCAGGCACCATACAGGTGCCCCCTAGCGGCCAGCCTATCGTGCAGATGCTTGATGCCAATACCTGCGGGGGATACCCCAAGATCGGCACGGTCATCGAGGCAGACCTGCACCTGCTGGCGCAGCTACCCATTCAGGGGCGTGTCCGCTTTGAACAGGTAGGGCGTGACACGGCAATTGCGGCACTGCGGCAACAGCGCGCGATGCTGGATCAACTGGAGCAAGAGGTCGCGGCCTTTTACATATAAGGAAACCGGGATGAACAGGTTCATAGATATCAATGCCGACCTTGGTGAAGGCTGGGGGCATTACCAGATCGGGAATGATGATGCGATGCTTTCCATCGTATCTTCGGCCAATGTAGCCTGTGGATTTCATGGTGGTGACTTTAATACAATGGCCCATACATTTGCCGAAGCCCGCCGCAAGGGCGTCACGATCGGGGCACATCCGGGTTTTCCCGACCTGTGGGGTTTCGGGCGACGGATCATACCGTTTTCCCTACCTGAAATCGAACGGATCGTGGCCTATCAGGTCGGGGCCGCACGGAGCATGGCGGCCTATGCCGGGCATGAACTCGCCTATGTCAAAACACACGGCGCTCTGGGTAACCTGACGGAAAAGGATCCCGAGGTCGCCCATGCCATTCTCAATGCCCTGAAGGCCGTCGCTCCCGACCTGCCAGTTATGGCCATAGCGCTGAGCCATCTGGAAACCATAGGGCGTGAGCGCGGCATGACGGTCCTGTCCGAAATTTTTGCCGATCGTGCCTATACGGAAGACGGGCATCTCGTCTCACGCAAGGAAAAGGGTGCTGTCCTGCATGATGCCGATTTTGCCGCCACGCGCGCGGTCAGGATGATACAGGCAGGCGCGATCGAGACGGTTTCCGGCCGCCTGTTGCCGACCCGCATCGATAGCATATGCGTGCATGGCGACAACGCGGAAGCGGTCGACATCGCGCGCAAGGTCCGCACTCAACTGGAAGAGGCGGGTTTTACGATCCGCCACGGCACAGGCGTGCAGGTATAGGCCTGCTATCATATGCAAGGATGGATATGTGAATACCGCACTGATTGAAGCCCTGATGGCGCGCATGCGCGCCGAGGGCGTAATCGAGCTTGATTATAGCTGCAACGGGGAACGCATCCGGCTGGTACGTGAAAGCGAGCCGACTGAAGCGCTGGCGTCTGTCGCGCCCGCCCCTGTGGTGGACGAAGGAACGCCGTCCAACGACATGCCTCTCCCAACCCAAATTGAAATCAGGGCCCAGATGGCAGGGCAGTTCTATACCTGTCCCGGCCCGGGGGAAGCGCCTTTTGTGACGGTGAATGACGAGGTGACCGAAGGGGCGCCACTTTACATTCTGGAAGTGATGAAAATGCTGAACCGGATGGAGGCGGAATTCCCATGCCGGATCGTTGCGGTTTTATGTGAAAACGGAACAGCGGTCGAGATCGGCACGCCCCTGTTCCGGGTGGAGCGAATCGATCATGCGGAAGGTTGAAACGGTCCTGATCGCCAACAGGGGCGAGATTGCACTGCGCGTGGTGCGGGCATGCCGGGAACTGGGACTGCGTACGGTGGGCATCTATTCCGAGGTCGATGCCAGCCTGCGCCACCTGTCCCTATGTGACCGCACGATCTGCATCGGCCCGGCATCAGCCGCGCAAAGCTATCTGGATAGGGATCTGGTACTGCGGGCCGCCCGTCTGACACAGGCCGATGCCATCCACCCCGGTTATGGCTTCCTGTCGGAAAATCCGGCCTTCGCCCACGCGGTGGAACAGGCTGGCCTGGTGCTGATCGGGCCTTCCGCCACCATCATGCAGCGCATGGGCGATAAGATCGAGGCCAAGCGCACGATGATTGCAACAGGCATGCCGTGCTTGCCAGGGTCCGATGGTCCGTTGTCAGATGATATGGAGCAGACCCGTGCCCTGTGCGCGCGTATCGGCTATCCCCTTATTGTCAAGGCCGCGGGGGGCGGGGGCGGACGTGGCATGCGGATCGTGCAGGAACCTGGTACGCTGGAACAGGCCGTCCAGACCGCACGGGAAGAAGCCATCCGCGCCTTTGGCAACGGTGCGCTTTATGCCGAACGCTTCCTGACCCACCCTCGGCATGTGGAAATACAGGTTATGGCCGACCGGCATGGCCATGCCGTCTGGCTGGGTGATCGTGACTGTTCCGTGCAGCGCCGCCACCAGAAGGTGATCGAGGAAGCGCCCGCCCATGGCATTGCACGGGATGAGATCACGCGCCTTGGCGCGCTCTGTGCGGCGACGTGCCCTCAGATCGGGTATGTGGGGGCAGGCACATTTGAGTTCCTCTATGAAGACGGCGCTTTTTATTTCATTGAAATGAATACGCGTATTCAGGTCGAGCACCCGGTGACCGAGATGGTCACCGGCATCGATATCGTGCGTGAGCAGATCCGCGTTGCAATGGGGGAACCCCTTTCCTTCACGCAGTCTGATGTACGGTGCGGTGGCCATGCCATTGAATGCCGCATCAACGCGGAAAACCCCGATACCTTCATGCCTGGCCCCGGCAAGGTTACGCACTGGCTTCCTCCTGGTGGGGAAGGCGTGCGCATCGATACCCACCTATATGACGGCTATGTGGTGCCGAGTTCTTATGATTCCCTGATCGCCAAGCTCATCGTGCGTGGACGTTCACGTCAGGAGGCAATCAGCAAGATGCATGCCGCACTGGGGGAGACCGAAATCGAAGGTATTCCCACCACCATCCCTCTGCATCTGCGTCTGATGGAGGATGAGCGCTTCCGGGCAGGAGACATATCGGTTCATTATCTGGAAGAATGCGACCACACGCGCAAAAAGGACGGTAGTCATGATGCAAAATAAGGATATGCCGATGGATATTGTGTGGGATATGGTCGCACGTATGCGTCGCCATGGCATGCAGGAACTGGACGTGCGTGATGACACAATGGCACTGCGTCTGCGTCTTAATCCAGTTGGCATGGCTCCGGTTGCGACAGAGACGTCGTCCGACGGCATGGCGTCGATACCGTCGATTGCCCCATCTTCTGGCACGGTGGTCCGTAGTCTCTGCATGGGTGTTGCCCTGCTGGCCCATCCGCTACGGAGTGCGCCGGAGGTTGAACTCGGTCAGGACGTAGGAGAGGGGGATATTGTCGCATTTGTAGGTGTCGACCACATCCTGTATCCTGTCCTGGCGCCGTGTGCAGGATATGTGGGAGAAATCAAGGTCACACAGGGAACGGTGATAGGCTACCATCAACCGATTATGCTTATCGGAAAAAGAAACAATATTTTATAACTTATTATTTTCATTATATATGCAGTAAATTTACTTTTCTTTATTTGAAATTTCATTAGCGATGGGTGGAGCGGGTAGATTGCCGATGCGGGCTCTGCACAGACGGGGATTTCTGTAATCATTCTTACCCCATGCGTGAGACTTGCGGCTCATGGACGACCGCTGTGCCGCGGCGTTCTTCCCGCAGATCTGTCTCGCGGTGAACTGTTAAATTGCGAATGGCGTATAGTATTAATATATAAAATTATCTCATACGTCATTATACAATGTATATAATACAAATAAGGTAAGGATAAATTGCAGCCTGCCGAACAAGGCTGACCACGCAAAGCGGTTCAGCCTTGTTCGGCAGGCTGCAGTGTAAGCAGGATTTCCAGCAGATTGTTGATCAGGCGTCGTCGGGGCGCATAACGTTGAAATAGAAAACCGATTTTACGGCAGGGAACGGGAGCAGGCAATGATATCTTTTTCAGTTGCATGCCGTCAGGCCACGGTAATGCCCAGTCAGGCACAAGCGATACGCCCGTACCTTGATTGACAATGCTGACGATGGCATCGAGGGAGTCCAGTTCGAGGCGTTCATGTGGCCAGATACCGTTGCGCCGAAGATATTCATTTGCCAGACGACCACCCCACTGATTGCGGTCATAGCGGATAAAGGGATAATCACGAAGGATTTCGTGCGGGTCAGTTTCCTGGACATTTTTCGATGTGATGACGACCAGTGGTTCGGAACGCAGTGTCTGCCATATACAGGTGCTTGGGATATCAAATGGTGGTTTTACAATGAATGCAGCATCAATAAAACCATCCATTACCGCATTATGAAGGACAGAGGACGAACCCGGCGTAATATGAAGTTCAATACCGGGGAAAGATTCAAAAAAAAGTTTCAGATATGGCGGAAGCAGTCCGTTTGCAGCACTGGATATGGCACCCAGGTTCAGCTTCCCGACAGGTGTCGTGCTTGTTGCAATCGTACATAGGTCCTGCACGCTGGTAATGATGGCACGACTTTGTTCCAGAATGGCCAGTCCGTTTTCGGTTGGCTGAACGCTGCGGCCGTCGCGTTGCACCAGATTGCAGCCGATTTCCTGCTCCAATGTATGTATTCTCTGTGCCAAGGTTGCCGGTGTCAGGCCCAGTTGCCGGGCTGCAGCCGCTATGGACCCCTGTTCCACGACAATCAGGAAGCTTTCGAGGAAGCGCGTATCCATGGGTGATTACTCTAATCCCGAACTTGAAAAACCAGAAACAGAGAAGGGCTGTCTGATATGGGAGTCATGATGTAAGAATATATATTGGACGGGATGGTCATGAAACGACAGGATGCCGATCGGGGCTAAGATTTTTTGGTTGCAGGAGCGGGACGATCTGTCGCAGCAGGTTCGCATGTGTTGAAGCATGTAGCCACAATACACCAATGTGACGTTGCAGCATCGTATCGGGTAGCGGGATCTTGCGGATTCTGAGTCCTTCCGGCCACGGCTTCAGCCAATCCGGAACAAGGGAGACGCCTACCTTCTGGCTGACCATCAGGGCAATGGCCTCAAGTGAATCGAGTTCCAGTTGTCGTGTTGGAAAAATCCGGGTTTCACGCAGATAGGCATCTGCTATCCGACCACCCCACTGGTTACGGTCATAACGAAGGAACATGTTTTTCTTCAGGATTTTCAAGGGGTCTGTTTCGGTGCAGTCTTCGGAAACCAGTACGACCATTGGTTCTGACAGGAGGCGTTTCCAGCCACATGTCTTGGGAATGGAAAATGGTGGCTCGACAATGATCGCGCCATCCAGTTGCCCCTCGGCCACTTCATGATACAATTTTGTTGACTGGCCCGGTGTCACATGCAGATCAATTTTTGGATAATCGAACAGGAACTTCCGCAGCATGAAGGGCAGGATGCCGGTCAGGGCCGTGGAAATTGCACCAAGTTTCAATTCGCCCGCAAACTCGTTATGCGTGGCCAGGGCCTTCAGATCCTCCACCCCGCGGATCAACTGGCGGCTTTTTTCAATAATGCCCAGTCCTGCGGCCGTCGGCGTTACGCTGCGTCCGGCGCGCACCAGAAGTGGCTGTCTGATCTCGTCTTCCAATGCCTTTATACGCTGGGCGACTGCTGCAGGCGTCAGCCCAAGGTGACGGGCTGCATCAGCTATGGAACCCCGTTCCACAATGGCGATAAAGCTTTCCAGAAAACGCGTGTCCACAGGAAGTCCCTTTCTTTCCGCGGTGGTGGGCGATTTGAACTGTCTTTCAGCACAGGTATCAGTGCCTGACCCGTGCCTGGACTGGTGGGTGGGTATCGTCAGGGATCGGACTGATATAGGGGCATTCACGAAGACGTTGCGCGTGATCTGCGCGGGCACGCTCCAGCACCTGAGGTGACAGGAACAGGCGGGATGCGGTCATTGCCATCGCTTTGGCGACATGGATCATGCCACGATGTGCAACGGCAGATTTGCCCTGTGCCGTCATCTGCCAGGAATGTAACGGAGTACCGATGGTGCATGTAGCACCCAGCGCCTGAACGGTCGGAATGGTCCAGCTGACATCCCCCACATCCGTTGAACTCAAGGTAAACGGACTGGCCGGCGGCAGGATGAAATCGGTCAAGGCGATGTCGCGTGGTTTCAGGCCGATCTGCCCAAAGGCGGCAGTCATGTCGTCAGGTGACAGGGTCGCCTGAATCTGTCGGGCAAAAGCCTGTTCCCGTGCATCGAAGTCGGGGGGGCCAAGCTGTTCGAAACTGTCCTGCATGATCTCTTCCAGTGGCGGGCAGGCAAGCAGGTTGGCAACCCCGGCGGTGACCTGGCTACTGACAGTCGTGCCCGTCATCAGCGCCGCACCCCGTGCTACCTGCCGCACACGTTCGACCAGCGGGAACAGGTCAGCCAGTTCTTCCGTGCGAATGGAATAGCGCACCACGGCTTCGGACTGGACCACATTCGGGGCGGTGCCACCGGCGTTAATATAGGCATAATGAATGCGTGATGTCGGCAGCATATGTTCGCGCAGATAGTTGATGCCCACGTTCATCAGTTCCACCGCATCCAGCGCGGAACGTCCCAGATGCGGGCTGGCCGCTGCATGGGCAGATCGCCCGGAAAAGGTAAAATCCAGTCGCATATTGGCCAGCGACGTGGGGGGCAACACCCCACAAAAGGCAGTCGGATGCCATGAAATGGCAGCATCCACCCCGTTAAACGCACCTGCACGGACCATGAAGCCCTTGCCCGCCCCGCCTTCTTCCGCCGGGCAGCCATAATAGCGCACCCGTCCCGGTAGCCTGTTTGTCGCAAGCCAGCGCCGGATAGCGGTGGCAGCCAGAAGTGATGCCGCACCCAGAAGGTTATGCCCGCATGCATGACCGTTGGCATTATCCGTCGCGATGGGATGGCAGATACCCGCCTGCGCGGCAAGGTCGGGCAGAGCGTCATATTCTCCCAGAAATGCAATGATTGGACCGCCATGCCCGCTTTCAGCCATGACCGCTGTGGCGATACCGGCCAGGGGCGGGGTGACGACAAAACCCTGTTCATGCAGCATCGCGGTATGCAGCGCACATGAACGTGTTTCCTCGTAACACAGTTCCGGTGTGTCCCATACGGCGTCGCTCAATGTGATGGCGGCCTGTGCTGCAGCGTCCACATGTAAGCTGAGGTCTTCGAGATTACGCATTGCCATGAACCAGTTCGTAGGAAGGAAAGGGACGACTGCCGCGGCAGCCATAACGTTACGTTATAATAATGTTAAATCTCGTTCCGACTATGCGATCATATACGATATTGGTTACAACAAAATGGTTTTTATGGTGGTTTCGTGGATATGGATAAGAGGGAAGCCGTCAAAAAAACGCAGTTTTTTGCCGTTTCTGTTCGGGATAAAAAAGAATTGCATAGTTTTGATATCTTTTGAACCAAGAAGTACCGTCTGTTTGTTTTGAAAAGAATATGTTTTGAATACGCAACATGAGTGTTCCGATCTGGTCGCCCTGGTCGGTGGTATGGAACAGGAGTTCACGATGTTTGCGGTCCAGCAGAAGCGACAGAAATCGGTTATGAAGCATGCGTTTCGCAGCTTTCTTATGTTGTCCGTCTATACCGGGTGTATGCCGGTCGAAGCGGCCCTGGCAGATGATGCAAAGGGTGCAAAGCATGGCAAGGCACCGGTGGCATCACATGCTGCGTCTCCGGCATCGGTGCAGACCCATGTTGCGCCTGAAGTCATCAAGGTCACCCGCGGGCGTCGCGCGTTCGCTTTTGGTGCGGATCAGCACAAGGCAGGCAATATCACCAACCTGACGGCGGAAGAACTGGTCACGCATCATGTCACCACCGTTCAGGATATCCAGAACCTTGTCCCGAACCTGACTATCCAGACCGAAGGTGGTTCCAACGTTCCGGATTATTATCTGCGTGGCATCGGCATGCAGGATTATACGCAGAACAACATGTCGTCTGTCATGACCTATTTCGACGGCGTGCCCTATACTATTACGTCCATGAGTTCAGGGCAGATGTTCGATGTGGCATCCATTGGCGTCGAACCGGGCCCGGTGGGGTTTGAGCACGGGCTGGCCGATACTGGCGGTGAAGTGCGGATCACGACCAATGACCCGACCAAGACCCTGCATTATGGCGTGTCGGAAGACATTGCCAGCTATGCCCGCAGCAAGACCAATTTCTATGTTTCCGCCCCGATCACCAGGCGTCTGCAGTTCCGTATCGCGGGGCAGATGCTGCAGGGTGGCGCATTCCGTTATAATCGTGAAAACGGTGAATCGCTGGGGCGCGCAAACGAGGGCGCCCTGCGTGCCAAGCTGGCCTGGCAGCCGGATGACAAGACGAATGTCAAGATAACGGGCAACTGGTCACAGGACTCGTCGGAAGCGGATGCGGGTTTCATTCTGGGGGATAACAGCAATATCCTGCCACGTGACCGCGACATTTATGCCACCGGCTGGAACCTGAACCCGCAATATGCGAAACTGCTGGGTATCTCCCCCAAAAGCAAGCCGTCGTACAATGATGTGCAGTGGGGTATCAATATTGATTTCGACCGTGATCTGGGGTGGAGCCACCTGACCGCGGTATCGTCGTTCCAGCAGCAGCAGCGACATGAATATATTGACCGTGATGCCGAAGCCTACCGTTCGGGGGACAGTTACCTGACGGGCAGCATGAATGTCTTTTCACAGGAAATCCGCCTGTCGGGCAATGTGCTCAATGACCGTCTGCACTGGGTCGCCGGCATGTATTATAATCGTGTGCGCGCATCGGGTGAAAATTGGTTCGATTACACTGATCGTCCCGGCAAGGATTATTTTCAGAACAGTGCCCATGAACAGCCGCAGCAGGATTTCGCGCAGTTCGTCAACCTGACCTATAGCCTGACACATAAGATCCGCCTGACCTTCGGTCTGGAACACCAGACCGATGACCGGCAGTTCATCAATGACGCCGTCTATCGCTACAACCCCACCACATTGGCCAAGACCTATACCCAGACATTTTCCAACCATGGCACCATGACGAACCAGTTTTCGGGCAAGGTCGGGATCAACTACCAGGTCCAGCCCAATGTGATGCTGTATGCCGATATCCGCCGTGGGGTGAAGCCGGGGGGCTTTACCGCCAACACCACCCTGACGGAACAGCAGGCGGCAGGCTTCAAGCCGGAATGGCTGATGGCGTATGAAGTCGGGTTCAAAAGCGAATTCTTCAACCATCGCCTGCGTATCAATGGCGCCGCGTTCTGGGATTCCTATCATGATCAGCAGTACTTCTCGTATATTCTGGTTCCAAACTGGGGTACTGTCGGGTCGTATGTGAATGTGCCGCGCTCGCACATTTTCGGCACGGAACTGTCCATTAGCGCCAATCCGATCCGTGGTCTGACACTTACGCAGAACGTGGGCTACCAGCGCGGTACGTATGATGATTTCCAGGTACTGAACGTGCAGGCGGTCAGCGCATACAAAGCCGCGCATAATGAATGGAAGGCGTTTAATGACAACTATAACGGTGCCGACATGGGCATTCCCAAGCTGACGCTGAACGGGACCATTTCGTGGTTCTTCCGCACTTTTCGTGATGATGTTTTTGATTATGCGGGCTGGAGGACACGAGCCCTGAGGAGTTCGAAGCCTGCTCTTCCGAACATGGTTCGCTTGATCATTTTCAATCGGCTGATCTGTCCTTCAACCGGGCTGGTTGTCCATGGTGTGACGAGAGAAGCTTCAATGGCAGCAGCATCCCGTTCAAGCGCAGGAATCAAACGCGATAGCAGCGTCGTTTTCCCTTCTTCCAGCAGGGCCTTCAGCTCGCCTTCCTTTCTGGTGTCCTCCTTTTTACAGAGGAGGTTCTGCATTTTCCTGAGCCAGCAGAGCGTGACAGCGAGTTGCGGTTCGGCTTCCAGAAGGGCAGGAACAAGTAGCCCGTCCTGTCGTCCAGCAGACAATGGATCATCTGCAAGAAGAAGGCGTGCAAGTTTGCGCCCCAGAGGGGGCGAGACATACGCGGAAGAAACGGGTTTCGTGGAAATACCCTGTCGCGTCGTCACCCATTTCCGGACAGTGCCATATTTTCCTGTAAACCCCTGCTCCAGGAGTTCCCGCCATAGCTGGCGAATATTCCGACATCCTTCGACCCATCTCTTTTCCAGATGGGATATGTAAGGCCCGAGTATGCTGCGTGTCGGAACCGTTCTTTTCCATGTTGGCGCATGGCCCCGCTGAAACCAGCGCCGCACGGTTTTTCTCTCTACTCCGATCGTTGTGGCGATAGCCTGAATACTGTGCCCTTCTGCTTTCAGGGCAAGAGCTTCATTGAAAAGAGTTTCACGTCGTTCCCCAGAGACTGACCTGATGAGCGTCTGCGCTTCTTCTGGTTGTGTCCTGACTGTTCCAGACGTTTCGCTCAATGTCGTTGATGCGCTGAGTTGTCGCGTCAGGGTTCTGACTGTTGTCGTGAAACGGCCCAGTATGCTGACAAAAGCCTCTGACAGGTTCTTCAGCAGATGCCAGCGGTCCGTCACCTGAAGAGCTGATGGCGCGCCTCTGTGGCATCCATCTGCATAAGCACCAGCACGGTCTCTGGCAATGATTTCAACACCGGGGTGGGCCTGCAGCCATTGGGCCAAGGTCGCAGCCTCCCGATCTGGCAGGAGGTCAATGACATCATTTTTCTCAAGATCGACTACAATCGTTCCATAGTGATGTCCCCGTCGCCATGCCCAGTCATCCACCCCTACCACGCGTGTAGGAGGCATGTCTTTCCTGGTGTTCCGTGCCCGGGAAAGGAGGCGGCGAATGAGAGTGTCCGGGCTGATGGGGCAACACAGGCGCACGGTCATTCGTGCACCAGCGGAACCGCCCAGGGTATGGGCGATATAATAATGAAGATCGGTAAGACGCGTGGTCTGTCTGCCATGACGCACGGTTATACCAAGGGCTACTGTCTCTGACTCATCTGTGAAGTGACGCGAAGGGCCTGTTCTGATTCTGTCGTGAGAGGGAGGATCGGGAATGGCTGGTGCGATTGCCTTACGGACGGATTATACGGCTTC
>NZ_JAPIVJ010000020.1:0-26871 GCF_054182245.1 Komagataeibacter sp. NFXK3 | reverse complement strand
ACAACAAGCATCCCAAACCGGGCCTCCATTCAGCATGAAGGCCATCGTGAACCCGTTTCTCAGAAAGGGGTCGTTTTTGGCTGCCTGTCCCCCTTCCGAAGGGGTCACTTTTCCATGCCGCTTAACACCCAGCCTCAGAACGAGGGATTCCTGTTCGATCTGCAGATAGGTTTCCCAGCCAGACCAGGCGCCATAATGCCACCACGCGCCCATGAAGCCGCCTCGGGGGTTGGCAACATATCCCCACCTGAGGTCGGGAAAGACGTGTTGCAAGGCCAGAAAAAAGCCTTCCCACGCCTGGCTGGGCCATTGGGCAACAGGAAGGCTAGGCCCGCCGCGTGCATGGCGGGGTTTTAGCCCGCATTGCTGCTGTCGGCCCAGCTTAACAACCAGCAGATAAAGACATCCTGCGATAGTTCAGACGTGGCCCAATAGAACAGATTTTTATTGTAGGTCATGTAAATAAATAATTTTCCTTAACCTGTGACCGTAAGGAAATTTTTAAATGCCTGATACGTCAAAAATGGTCGTCGTTTCATGAAAAATTGTGTTTGGGCGCTTTTTCATGATGGGCCAGAGCTGCGGCAAGCCTATTGCAGAGTTCTTCCCTCAAAGATGCCGGTTCAAGGATTTCTACTGCGGTTCCCCATGTAAACAGGTGATTTTCCATTTCAATAGAACTGCCAGCAATGAACTGGACAATCAGGCTGCCATCCTGTTGGAGGTGTAAAGTCTGGTTGGGATGAAAGAGAAAGCGGGCGGCGTCATTGGCCGCTGCTGGCGTAAAGCGCAGGGTAATGCGCTGCGGTTTTTCCTGAAAAACACCAAATGAACGTGCCGCAAAAGCAGAGATTGACCAGCCTGCTGGCGGCGGAACGGCCTGCCCATGTATTTCAGGAGATCTGATCTTGTCAAAACGCCAGAGGGCAGGCTGGGCCTTGCCCGTGGCAGGCCCGACCAGATAGTAAGCACGTCCGTAAAGGATGCCCCAGGGGGAGACCGTGCGGTGAGAATTGGCATTATGCCCATAAGTAAAAGTTAAATAATTGCCGCCTTTCAGGGCCGTGCGCACAATTTCCAACGTATGCGGATCAGCAAAAGGTTGAGGACCAACCTGCGTGACGTAACCTGTGGCTACGGTCAGGGCATTGATATCGGGTGCCAGTTTATGTCTGTCTGTCGGGCGCAGGGCCGCCTCGATCTTTTGGCCGAGTGCTGTCAGCAGATGGGCGCGGGCAGAACAGCCGCCCTGTTGCAGGGCGGTAGCGGCAGCATACAGTTCCGCAAGTTCATCAGATGTGGGTGCCTGCAGGAAGCGATCGAGGCCACCTGTCATACGAAAGCGCAGCTTATGCCCGTCTGAAATGGCTTCGAGTTGCGGAAAAATCTCTTCAATGGCGGCTTTCAGGCGTTCTGCCGTCCGGCGGCTGACTGTGCAGGTGGCGGCAATTTCATCAAGCGTCATGCCCTCGGCTGTTCCAGCCAATGCGCGCGCAAGCTTGATGAGCAGGGCTGCTTTTTCAAATCGCATGGTGCCGACCTTCATTATCTACGACCGTTTCTGACGTAGGTGGGCATTATTGAAGGAAGCCGTCAAGCAGGGAAAGGGTAGTGCGGGTTTTGTATAGGCTTATGCTGAACGGGGGCGGCCGTTGGCTGCTATGGCAGCGGCGGTGCAAGCCGGAGATGGCCTGCCTGGCTATACCGGTAGCACCGTGAGTATTTGCAACGGGAATTTCATCTACGTTTATAATGTGAGTGGCCGCCAGAAATCCTGTCTTTCAGTGCGATAAACCGTAGAATATTTATGCCATTTTCATATGATTGCTATGATCAATTAATGCAAATACTTTCTATTTTAATATGAGAAGCTTACACAAATCATATGCTGATACGACTTATTCAATAAGAATGATTTTTACCATTTATTTCATCAATAATATATATGAATATAAGGAGAAAATATCTTGAATTCCGTCAATTTTGGTACAGATGATGATATGGCACTATGCCGCCGACTGCCGTCGTTGTTAGATTCCATACGGGCACTGCTTGGCGCGCATGATCCGGTTTCTTCCGTTGTGCCTGATGTGCTGCCAGACCGTATTGTAGAGCTGACCAATATGATTATGCCGCTGCATAATCAGGCATGGGCGCGTGGTGATGCGATTGATATATGGGATGTGGCAGGCCTGAAGTCTAATGAAGGCCGTAACAGCGCGGTTCTGGGGTGGCTGCTGGACCCGAAAGGCACCCATGGCTGGGGCGCGCGCCTGCTCCGTGATGTGTTGCGCTTGGCAGGGGATCGATATCCACACTGGCCCCGTCTGGACAAAGACCTGGACCATGTATCGGTCGTGACCGAGTGCTGGCCCGCAGGCAGCACAACCGAGCGCGTTGATATTGCTATTGATGGCGATGATTTCGTGCTTTTCATCGAGATCAAGATACAGGCACGCGAAGGCGAGCAGCAACTGGCCCGTTACGTGAAGGTAGCCGAGGCAAAACGACAGATTACCGGCAAACAGCACGGGCTGGTTCTCTATCTGAGCGCCATTGCGCCGGTTAATCCGCCTGAAGAAGTGGCGCTCATGACCTGGCGTGATGTGGCAGATATTCTGGCCCGTTTCCCGAAAAGCGGCTTCAATGGTGTCATTACGCAGCAGTTTGCACAGCATATCCAGAAATTTTATTGAGGAGAAAAAGAAATGAATAGTCCTGAACTGAACAAGGCTCTTGTTGAGAACCTTGCCGACCTTGAGGCGACGGCAACACGCCTCCATATGCTTGATGATGCGCTTGGTGCCGCTATTGATGCAGATACGAATAAATGGATGGCTGAGAATAACTGGTCCGGAGACACGGATGAAGATGATGGATGGGTCGCGCCGAAAGGAGAGGGGTGGTACAACCCTGACGACGATGAGCCTAATGGTGCCTTTTTTGAATGGGCAAACTTTGAAGACCAGGCCGAAGATAATTATTACGTTACGCAACTCTGCCAGTTAGGGCAGGATAAAGTTGGCATTCGCTTTGTGCAGGACCAGATCGGACGTGCGCAATGGAAAAAAATAGTGTCTGAACTGGCAGAGCTGGTCAGTGGAACTGGTTTTATACTTGAGGAAAAGAAGCTGAGCTTCTTCCTGCCTGTCAAAATCGATCAGAAAATTCTGGCATCCAGTCTGGGGGATGACGATATGGAAGTCGGGCTGAAACAGTATCGGGAAGCCCTGGATCAGCTTTTAAAGGCCAGAACAGCTTTTGATAAAGTGATTGCCCGCATCAAGCAAGTTGGTTGATGTAAAGTAAGCGCCCCATGCGAACCAGCGGGCACGTTGTCTTCCGCTGGTTCGCAATGAACAAGCCATAAAAGACGCAAAAGACAAGATGGGCCGTTATGATGCAGGTCAGCAAGAGGGACGTATCCCTTCTGTGATGCCCATTGCACACGGGGGTTTTGGGGGAAGCTTTTCTCAAAAGCTTGGAAGGGAGCCACTGTTTGGAAAAATGTAGTCCCTTAAAAAAAATGCTATTTTCTCTATCTGTGGTGCAAGTTACGGGACTCGAACACTCATGATCCCGTAATCAACATCACGCTAGAATCCCCGGAAACCTGCTGAATTCTTCTTAATCCATCTCATTGCACTGAAAGTACTTTGGAGAAGGAGCGTGGGGAAACCACGCTGCCACTATAACCTATTTCTGCGTTCCCCTGATCTGCTGCAGCAGTGAGATGGGAAGGGGAGCTAATGCGTCATCACCTTTGACGTGTGCCCATCGGTGGCAAGTGGGACATAAAACAGACAAGTCATCTACGGTGCTGTCACGTTGGCCGCAGGCGATTGGGCTAATATGATGAGCATCAAACATCCCTGCCGATTCGTCAGAGAAGCCACATGCTTCGCAAACAAGCTTGCCATCATTGCGTTCTCGATTTGCCAGTTTTGCTGTTTTTTTAAGCTCTGGCGAACGCTCTACCTGACATGAAAGTTTATATACCCGCTTTCCTTCCGATGATGTGAATTTCAATCTTGGGTAGAATGTTGATGAATATTCAACCTTCCCGTCATCATAAAAACCGGGGGGAGCTATTACGTCTGTTCTGCGTCTGACTGGAAAATCCTTAATTTTTTCCCAGAAAAGATGGATGCGTTCTTCATCGCGATAAACGCTATCATACGCATTAGTTATGATTTTTTTATCCGGAAGCCCTACATCGCTCAGGATATCTGGATGGCCGATGACATCATACGTTTCGGACGTAACTATCGCAAAAGGCCATTGTGACAGTTTCTCTTTAAGCACGGAATTTCGGACAAAAGCGGCTGTTTCGCCGTATTTCCCTGTCGCTTTTACCAGTTCCAGAATTCTGTCCTTGAATTTCCGGGGCACGTTAGAACCCGCACCAATTGTGACAAAATAGTGCTGGGTCAAAGATCGTTCGGCCACTGATTTTGCTGTCCCTTTTTTGGAAAAGCACATGACAGGTTCTTCCGAAAGTCCCCAGACGGGCTTGAGACCCATAAGATTATCGCAAGTATGGACGATTTCTTTGAATTTTGTCACGTTTTCACAATGCTCCTACACGTCAGAAATATAATAATGACTTATGTGTCTAAGTATATCACTAAAAATAATGATTATACTTTATAGATATGTAGAAATATTATAGAGAAAACAGATATTTACTGATTTAATGACCAAATCCAAAAAACTATATTTTGGTCAGTGGTGCGAGCTGCGGGACTCGAACCCGCACGCCCAGTTACAGGCGCAAGATTTTAAGTCTCGTGCGTCTACCATTCCGCCAAGCTCGCATATGCCACCCTGTTTAGCATATACAGGGCACAGCACAATCATCAGCCTTAATTTTATTGAATTGAGGTGCTGGTGCTCTATTCATAAATCACGGCGGCCTGAATCAGTTTATAAAGACCAGCCCATGTAATGGTATGGGGACCAAGCTGGTCAAGAAGCGTATTGTTCCCTTAAAAGATGCTCGGCCACGCCTGCCGCGCCGCCAGGGCGGGCAGGCCGCAACCACATTACTGCTGGAAGGCGCGCGCCAGCATGTTTTGTTTTTCAAGCGATACGGGCAGCGTGGTGTTGGTCAGCGCAATGCCCTGCCAGCCCGCGCCAAGGGCGGTGTAAAGGTTGATCGCATCCTGCAGGCGCTCCAGCCGGGCCATGGCCTCGGCATTCTGGGCGTTCAGCGTGGTGCGCTCGGTCGTCAGCACTTCCAGGAAGCCAACCAGACCCGCTGCATACAGCTTGCGGGCGCGTTCGCTGGCCAGTGAGCTGTCTTCCGCAGCCTTGGCCAGCAGTTCGGTGTGTTCCTCATCATCATGCCAGGCGGCCATCGCATCCTCGACTTCCTTGAAGCCGTTCAGCACGGATTGCCGGTAGGCCAGGCGGCTCGCCTCGGCCGCAGCCTGCGCCATGCGGATCTGCGAGGTGTATTTGCCACCATGCATCAGGGGCAGCGAGGCCATCATCAGGAACTGCCAGCTCATGCCACCCATCTGGAACACCTGGTACAGCGCCGATGCGTTGGGGTTGAAGTTCAGCGGGATGGTGAAGTTGGGGTAAAGCTGGGCTACCGCCACGCCAATACGCGCCGTGGCCTCGGCATAGGTGCGCTCGGCCTTGCGGATGTCGGGGCGGTTGGCAATGACCATGGATGGCAGGGTAGCGGGGAACTCCGGCACCGGCGGCAGCGGCTTGGCCACCTTCAGTTCCAGCTCCGACGTGCCCGGCATCTGGCCCATCAGCACGTCGATGGCATGGGTGATCTGGGAGATATGGGTCTTCAGCGGCTCGCGCGCGGCAGTCTGGGAATCCAGCTCCGCCTTGGCCTGCGCGATCTGCATGGTGTTGCCCACGCCTTCAAGGTACAGCCGGTTGGTCAGGTCATAGGCGTCCTGCGCCACATGGATGTTGTTGTTGGCGATTTCCAGCCGCAGTTGCTGGTCGCGCAGCATCATGTAGTCGCCAGCAAGCTCCGACAGCATCATGACCATGACGCCACGACGGTCCTCGATCGATTCCTCGACAGCGCGGTTCTCGGCTTCCACCCCACGGCGGATGCGGCCGAACACGTCAATCTGCCAGCTTGCGCTGAAGCCATAGCCCAGATACGCGGCCTGCGGCTGGTTGGCCGCGCCCGCAGCCGAGCCGGGGCGCAGCGGCCAGTTATCAATATTGACCGAATAGCGGACATTACCGGCCGAGGCCTGCGTATCGACCTGCGGATACCACTGCGATGCCTGCACGTCGCGGATGGCGCGCTCGGCCATGATCCGCTGGCCCGCCACCTGCAGGTTGTAGTTGCCTGCAATGGCCTTGTCGATCAGCTTGTCGAGTTCAGGATCCTTGAAGAGGTGCCACCACTCCTTGAGTTCCTTGTTGGTGTCCTCGATCTCCTCGGGGGTGGCGGTATGCTCGTCCTCGGTGAACTTGGCGGGAAGTTTCATCCGGTCCGGCTGGTAACGCGGCCCCACCGTGCAACCGGCCAGGAAGATGGCCGATGTCAGGAACAGGCCGGTCCTGCGGGTAACTGAAGTGATGTTCATGATCGTGCCCGCGCCTCACAGATGGTCTTGCAGCCATGTCGTCAGGCGGCCGCGTTGCGTGCGGGCCTGCGGGCCGACGCTGATCGTGGCCGTCATGCCGGCGGCGAGTGTCACGCTGTCGGGCACATGGTCAAGGTGGATACGGACCGGGATACGCTGCGCGAGCCGCACCCATGTGAAGATCGGGCTGACATCCTGCAGGCCGAGCCCGTCGGGGCGCCCGTTCTGGTCATTGATACCACGCGCGATGCTGACCACGTGGCCGGGAATGATGTCCTTGTAGCCCATCAGCTTGACGCGGGCCTCGTCACCCACATGCACGCCCCACATCTTGGTTTCCTCGAAGTAGCCGTTGACCCAGTAGGAGTCGGCGTCGATCACGGCCAGCCGGGCATGCCCCTCGGTCACGTAGTCACCGATCCGCAGGTTGAGGTTGGTGATGTTGCCGTTGACAGGTGAGTACAGGATGGAGCGCTGCAGGTTCAGCTTGGCTAGGTCAAGGGCCGCGCGCGCCGCATCGACCGAGGCGATCTGGGTCGCCACGTTCGAGTTGAACACTTCCTGCTCTTCCGCCGAGACGATGCCGCCAAGGCCCATGCGGCGGCGGGCGTCGTTCTGCTTGAGCTTCAGGTCTTCAAGCGCGCCATCAAGCCGGGCCTGCGCCTCGCGGATGGCAAGGCGGAAGCGCACGGGGTCGAGCACGAACAGCGGGTCGCCGCGATGGACGTACTGGTTGTCCACTACCGGCAGCTGCACCACCGTGCCCGATACTTCCGGCGCCACGTCAACGACATAGACACGGACGCGGCCGTCACGCGTCCAGGGGGCAATCATGTAGGTGTCCCATAAAGTGATGCCCATGACGACGGCCATCGTCACGACCGCCAGGGTCAGGACCACACGGATCAGGGTGCGCAGGAGAGGCATGGGGATTCTCGAACCTTCTTGGGACAGTCAGATGTACAGGATCATCAGGCACAGGACGCAAGTGTATAGCGCGACCTCGAACAGGGCGAGATGCCAGAACCATTTCATTATGCCGCACCACCACAGCAGCGAGCGCAACAGCATGGTGACAGGCAGGGCAGCGACGGCATAGACGACAATCGGTGCCATGAAGACACCGAAAAGGTTGAATTCGCTCAGCATCAGGCGGTTCTCATTCCGAACGGTCCCGTTGAAGGAGAAGCAGGCAGCGACACCCGGTGACAGACTCCGCGCCGCTGTGCCGCTATCTGTAGCCGACACGGCGGCGGGAAGAAACCGTCAATGGCGCCACAATGCAGGGACACGCCCCCGGCATGGGGTGGAAAAAGGGGGGGAAAGGGCAGGGGCATCACCGCATTGCCACCGTCTGGGGGGGCTGGGCGGGTTTTTTGCACAGGTTGGCTTCGATCCGCTCGAAAACCGAATAGCAGGCCAGCAGCTCCGGCGTGGAAATGCCATGCAGCAGGCGGCTTGAAACCGCTTCCACCGCATGGCGCACCTGGCGGGCCGTGCGTTCGCCCTTTTCCGTCAGGCTAACGAGTTTCGAGCGTTTATCTTCATGGTCGGGGGAACGGAACACAAGGTCGCGGCGTTCCAGTACATCGAGAAGGCGGGCGACGGATGGGGCTTCGATTTCAAGCACGCGCACGAGGTCTGTCTGGCGCACGGGCGGCGGCAGCAGGCCAAGGTACAGGACGGGCCGCCATGTGGCTTCGGTCAGGCCATATTCGCGCAGGTCATGATCGACCTGCCGACGCCACGCGGCGCCAAGCCGCGCGAGACGGCGACCGAATGACAGCTCCTTCTTGTTGCGCTCCAGATCGGGCATCGGGTTCCGCCAGCGGGGACATACAGGTATTAAGCATGCAAACCATTTGCGTGCTTAGTATGTCCGGAAGCTGCACGTTTCCAGAAAACGCCAAAGTGAGCCAATGCAATTTCAGCATGGATACTATCTGGCAATGACGTGGATCATTGCCAGACAGGTCGGGTGCGGCGGTCTGCCGGTATTTATCTGCCGCGACCGGACAGGCTGCGCAGCAGCCCCCATACCGCCCGGAAGGTGTGGCGGGTTAGCGGTCCCGCCACCGTGGTGGCCACGGCGGACAGGGCCACGGTCTGCCGCAGTTCGTTCAGGGCGTGTTCGCGTGCGAATCGAACGCGGATTTCCTCTGGCGTCATGTAGGAGCGGCGGCCCATTACCAGGCCCATGAGCACCACCAGCACATCGGCTGCGAAGACCATGCCTGCCGCGCCAAGGGCGCTGAAGCCCAGGGTCTGGTAACAGAAGGCCCACAGCAGCCCATGGCCTGAAATGACGGCAAAGAAGGCAAATATCGCCGCCACAACCAGGAACGCGGCCTGACGACCAAGACGGATCGCCATCAGTTTACGTAGGGTCAGCTCCCCCTCAATGATGGTTTTACCGATTTCGCCTATTCTCATGATGCTCGCATGTCCTCTGGTTACGGCAGGCTAGAATGCCTTATTTCGTTGCGCGGCCAAGAAAATAGCCGATCACCGAGAAAATGGCGATAGCCACAAGCGAACGAGCGCGTGAGCCGCCTTTTTTGGGGGCATGTTCTTCAAGGCTTTCACGGGCGTGGCCCGCCAGCTTCTCGGCCTTGCCCGCCACGTCATGCAGCGCCTGTTTGCCATGCGTGTGCAGCAGGGTTTCAATGTGGCTTTTCAGGGCCTGCAGGTCTTCGTGGGTCACGTTCTTGATGGTGTCCGTGGTCTTGCTCATTGTCGTTTCCTTTTTAGGACGGGTGAAGCGGATAATCCTCTGGCAAGGAGGTAACCATTGCTTATAACGCTTTATCCCCCCAGTCAGGTTTCTGTTATCGCATGTCTCCTTTCTCCTCACGGCTGGTTGCAAGCGCGCTGGCCGCCTCTCCCGGCGCGCCGGGCCTGTCCTTTTCGGCACAGGCCGGGGCGTGCCTGGCCATTGTCAATGAGCAGGCGGCGTGCCTGAGCACGGTTGCCGACCTGCTTGCGGGCCATGTGCCGGCCGGGGCCGGGCAGCTCATGGTCGATGGCGTGGATGTCACGGCCCTTGCGCCCGAGGCACGCCCATGCACGCTGGTTGGCTGGCGTGACCCGCTGTTCATGCACATGAACGTGCAGGCCAACCTGGCCTTCGGGCTGCGGGCGCGGGGCATGGAGTCGCAGGCGGTGATGGCGCGGGTGCGCGGCGTGCTGGCCCTGCTGGGGCTTGACGGGCTGGAGCAGGCCCGCCCGGCAACGCTGCCCCCCGAGCAGGCGCTGCGCGTCATGCTGGGCCGCGCCCTTGTGTTCGAGCCGCCCGTGCTGGTGCTTGAAGATGTCTTTGCCCCGCTGCCTGCCGCCAGTCGCCGCGCCATGCGCCGCCTGGTAGGCCGCCTTGTGCGCGCGCGGGGGCTGTGCGTCGTGCTGCTGACCCGCGCGCGTGAGGATGCCCTGCTGCTTGGCGATACGATTGCCTGCATGCACGGCATGGACGTGCTGCAGGTCGGCACGGCGCGCGACCTGTTCGAGCGCCCCGCCTGCGACCGCGTGGCCACCGAATTTGGCGATGCCAATGCCCTGACCGTGCGCGTGGCCAGCGTGGAGGATGACGTGGCGCTGGCCCACCTGCCCGGTGGCCTGCCGGTCGAGGCCATGGCCATGCCCGGTGTCGTGGCGGACCAGCTGGCCACATTGTGCATCCGCCCCGACCGGGTGGCGGTGATGTTTCCCTCCCGTCCCGGCATGGCGGCGGCCGACCCCGACGAGCCGCCCCTGCTCACGGCGACGTTGACCGACCTGCGCCAGATGGGTGACCACGTGCTGCTGCGCCTGCGGCTGGAAAATGGGGTGGAACTGCTCGTGCGCCGCCCCCCCACCGCCGCCCTGCAGCGCGTGGCGCCGGGGCAGGCGGCGGTGCTGGCGTGGCAGCCCGCGCAGGCAATGGCCTTTCCGTTCCGGGGTGAAATGGGGTAGCGTCCGCCATCTTCCGCCCCCGCCCGAAAGGCTGTTTCCCACCCGTGTTCCAGATTGTGTCCCGCCGTTCCCTTAGCGCCATCCTGCCCGGCCTGCTCGTGGCCCTGGCCGCCCTGCCCGTGCCGGTGGCTGGCGTGCAGGCGGCAGCGCGCACCCGCCACAGCCCCGCGCTGGTGGTGGCCAGCACGGAGCCGCAGCTGGGCCCGGCGCAGGATGCCGCGTTTTTCCAGCCCTTTACGCGGGCCACGGGGCAGCCTGTTACGCGCCGGGCGTGGACGGGCGCGCTGTCGGACCTCGAGCCCCAGGGCGGGGGTGCCAGCGCCTGGTCGCTCGCCTTTGCCGAGGACAGCACCATCCGCGCGGCCTGCATGCAGGGCCTTGTGGTGCATCTGGCAGGCAGCGCCACCAACCCCGATGGCTGCGGCGCGCCGGGGCTGGCAACACAGATCGTGGTGGCATGGGACCAGACATGGCGTGACAGCGCGCCGCGATGGAATGATTTCTGGGATATCGTGCGCTTTCCGGGCAAGCGTGGCCTGCGGCGCGACCCGCGCACCACGCTCGAGATCGCGCTGCTGGCTGATGGCGTGCCGCCCGCCCAGGTTTATGGCGAGCTTTCCACGCCGCAGGGCGTTGACCGCGCCTTTCGCAAGCTCAGCCAGCTACGTCCTTATATAACGTGGTGGTCTACCCCGGCCGAGGCCGCAAGCCTCCTGTCACGCAAGCAGGTGCTCATGGGCAGCGCGCCGCGTGAGGCCGTGGACAGCATCGCCACGCATGACGGGCAGGTGAGAATTGGCGTCAATGCCGACATGGCGCTGTCCTATGACCTGTCATGGGCGGTGGTGGCGGGCCAGTCCGCCGAGCGGCTGGGCCGGTCGCGCGACCTGCTGCATTTCATCGTGCAGCCGGACCGGCAGGGTGCTTTCGTGGCGGCCATGCCCGCAGGGCCGTCCGGCTCGGGCCATCCGGCGGCCCTGCTGCCCATGGATGTGCAGTTCTGGCAGGTGAATTACGCGCCCCTGTCCCGGCGGTTCGCGTTATGGCTGCGCAAGGCGGGCTGATGCTGCCCCCCCTTGCCACCCATCCGCTCGGCACGCTGGTGGCCGATGGCTGCGGCACCGCGCTGGGGCTTGTGATGGCCTGCATGCTGGTGCTGGGCGCGCAGGCCCTGCTGCACCGGGCCTGGCCCGCGCGGTGCGTGCTACTGCGCGGGCTCATGCTCGCCCTCATGCTGCCGGGGCTGGCGCTGGCATTGCTTTGGCCGGGCCTTGCGGGGCACGGTGGCGGCATGGGGAGCGTGGCGCAGGGGGCGCTCGTGGCCCCTGCGGCCCTGTGGCCGCTGCTGCGCGTGCTTGATGCCGTGCCGCCCGGCCTGTCGCGCACGGCGCGCGGACTTGATGCGGGGAGGCTGGCGCTGCTGCGGCTGGTGTGGCTGCCCTTGCTGGCAGGCCCGGTGGCGGGGGTGGGCGCGTTCTGCGCGGTGATGACCGTGCTGTGCGCCATGGCGGCAGTGGCATTGCAATGAAAACTGTAAACAGGCGATATGGCAGGACGACATCATGACCGATGAGACCCCCCCTTTCTGGGAGACGACGCCGCTTGCGCAGATGACCCGCGCGCAGTGGGAATCGTTGTGCGATGGCTGCGGGCGGTGCTGCCTGCACAAGCTGCGCGAGGACGAGACGGACGAGGTGCTGTTTACCGATGTCGCCTGCCGCCTGCTCGACACCACCACCTGCCTGTGCACCGATTACGCCCACCGCCACCGCCGCGTGCAGGACTGCATCAGCCTGACGGCGGAGATGCTGGCTGATATCGACTGGCTGCCGCCTACCTGCGGTTACGTGCTGGTGCGCGATGGCGAGCCGCTGCCCTGGTGGCACCCGCTGGTGTCCGGCACGCACGAGACGGTGCATGAGGCGGGCATATCGGTCAGTGGCCGGGTCATCAGCGAGCGTAAGGCGGGCCTGCTGGAAGACCACATCATCGACTGGCCCGGCGAGGCCCCGAAGGATGCATTCTGCCGCACCCGCCCGCGCGGGCGCTGATGGCGCAGGGCGCGGGACAGGATAACGGGCTCGAGCTCGTGCCCATCGCATCAGGGTCGGTTCCGGTGCGGTGGCGGGTCTCGGCGCGGGCGCGGCGGATTTCCATGCGCATCGACCCCGTGGCGGGGCATGTGGTCATGACCCTGCCGCGCGCGGCCCGCAGGGCGGATGGGCTGGCCCTGCTTCGCGCCCATTCCGGCTGGGTCGCGGCCGGTCTTGCACGCCTGCCGCCTGCTGCCGAACTGCGCCATGGCGGGCATGTGCTGCTTGATGGCCAGAGCCGCGAGATCGTGCACTGCCCCGAGGCCCGGCGCGGCGTGTGGCTGGAAGAAGGCCTGCTGCATGTGAGTGGCGCGGCCGAGTTCATCTCCCGGCGCGTCATGGCCTATCTGCGCGCGCAGGCGCAGGTGCTGCTGCCCGCGCGCCTGCGCCTTCAGGCCGAGGCCAGCGGCCTGCGCCCCACCCAGCTCAGGCTGCGCGATACGAAAAGCCGCTGGGGCAGCTGCTCATCCGATGGCAGCATCATGCTGTGCTGGCGGCTGGTCATGGCTCCACAGGAAGTGCAGCATTATATCATCGCCCACGAACTCGCCCATCTGCGGCACATGAATCACGGGCCGGATTTCTGGCTGCTGGTCGATCAGCTTACCCCCCACCGTCGCCAGGCCGAGAAATGGCTGCGGGCCAATGGGGCGAGCCTGCACCGGCTGGCAGGCTGAAAGGAAAAAAGTAAAAGTTGCTGGGGACCGCCTTTTTTCAAAAAGGCGGTGTTCTTTCAAGCTGTAAACTGTTCGGCGATGATCCGTTCCGACAGGCTCTGCCCGGGGTCGAACAGCACGGTGGTGTGCAGTTCGCGCGCCTCGCTGATCTCGACGGAGATCACATCGCGCACCTCGGTAAAATCCGCCACGGCGGCGACGGGGCGCTTGTCGGTTTCCAGAATGTCAAAGCGTACCCGCGCGGTGGAGGGCAGCAGCGCGCCACGCCACCGGCGCGGGCGGAACGCGCTGATGGGCGTGAGCGGCAGAAGGTTGGCCGAGAGCGGCACGATCGGCCCGTGCGCCGAGAGGTTGTAGGCGGTCGAGCCTGCGGGGGTTGAAATCAGCACGCCATCGCAGATCAGCTCGGGCAGGCGCACGCGCCCGTCCACCCCGATGCGGATCTTGGCCGCCTGCCGTGTCTGGCGGAACAGGAACACGTCATTGAGGGCGAGGGCATGCACGCACTGGCCATCCATGGTGGTGGCCTTCATGCGCAGCGGGTGCAGGATGGCCACCTGGGCCGCAGCCAGACGGGCGGGCAGGTCATCAGGCACGGCGGGGTTCATCAGGAAGCCCACCGTGCCGCAGTTGATGCCATAAACCGGCAGTGTGCGCCCAAGGGTGGTGTGCAGCGTTTCCAGCATGAAGCCATCGCCGCCGAGGCAGATCAGCGCCTCCGCCTCCTCGGGCGGGCATTGGCCGTACTGGCCCACCAGCCGCTCGTGCCATACCTGCGCGCTCTCGTTGGGAGCGGCGGCGAAGCACAGTTTTGTGGGGATGTACCCATCGGCCCAGCCGGGGTACGACATATCGGTCATGGAGTGTGGATGGACAGGCGGTGATGCGCCATGACCGGCATGCGCGCGCGCGTGCTGTCAATCACGCCACGCTCGATGCGCGCTGTGCTCCAGCCCGGCCCGTCCGAGACCTGGGCCACGATGGTGCCCCACGGGTCGATGATCATGGAATGGCCATAGGTGCGGCGCGGCTGGCCGGAGGCATCGGTGTGGGTGCCGGTGGTGCCGCAGGCCACCATCCAGCACTGGGTCTCGATGGCGCGGGCGCGCAGCAGTGTTTCCCAATGGGCCAGCCCGGTCTCGACGGTAAAGGCGGCGGGCACCAGCAGCACGTTGGCGCCGCGCGCGCGCAGCGCATGGAACAGGGCGGGAAAGCGGATGTCATAGCAGATGGCCAGCCCGGCGGTGAGGTCGGGTGAAAGCGGGGCGGTCACGATGTCGGAGCCGGGCGCGTAGGTATCGCTCTCGCGGTAGCCCTCGCCGCCGGGGGTGGTCACGTCAAACAGGTGGATCTTGCGATAGCGCGCGACCTCGTGGCCCTGCGGGTTGAACAGGAGGGATGTGTTGAACAGCTTCTCCCCATGCCGTTCGCCAATCGAGCCACCATGCACGCTCACGCCATGCGCGCGCGCAAGACCTGACAGGAAGCGGTACAGAGGCCCGGTCTCGCCCGTGCCATCGGGGGCGGGCAGCACCTCGGCTGCGGCGAATTTCATGTCGCGCGTGCCGCCAAGGCAGCTCCACATCTCGGGCAGCACCACGAGGTCGGGCTTGTCGGCGGTGATGGCGGCGGTGATGAGGGCGCGTGCGGTATCGATATTTTCGGGCGCGGAGGCGCCAGGCGCCATCTGGATGACGGTGGTGCGCATCTGGGCTGGTACTCCGTAGGCAGTGCCGCGTGACCATAGGACAGGCGGCCCGCCCCTAGCAACCGGCACGCAGGGCTGCCGCACTGTTAAAAGGGGGCGGGGCGCGATAGGATGGCCTTCTGGTTCAATATTGAAAAATCAATGGCACATTCCTCATCTTCCCGAACGGTCATCTTCGCGGCCCTTGGCGGCAACCTGCTGGTGGCGGCCACCAAATTTGGCGCGGCCTTCCTGACCGGCAGCGCCTCCATGCTCAGCGAGGCCATCCATTCCCTGATCGATACCGGCAACCAGGGCCTGCTGCTCGTGGGCATGAAGCGCGCGACCCGCCCGGCCACGGCCACGCACCCGTTCGGCTACGGGCTGGAACTGTATTTCTGGACCTTCGTGGTGGCGCTGCTCATCTTCGGGCTGGGCGCCGGGGTGTCACTGTATGAGGGGATCATCCACATCATCCACCCGCAGCCGGTGGCGCATGTGCTGGTCAATTACGCCGTGCTGGTGGCGAGCATCGTGTTTGAAGGCTCGGTGTGGCTGATGGCGCTGCGGGCCTTCCGCAAGGAGGGCAAGGGCCGGCGCGGCTGGGTGGAAGCCGTGCAGATGAGCAAGGACCCCACCGTGTTCACCGTATTGTTCGAGGATACGGCGGCGCTGAGTGGGCTGTTCGTGGCGCTTCTGGGCAATGTGCTGGCCGAGTGGCTGGACATGCCGGTGCTTGATGGCGTGGCGTCGATCATCATCGCCTTCATCCTTGCGGTCACGGCGACCTTCCTCGCGCGCGAATCTCAGTCGCTGCTGACGGGCGAGGGCGTTGCGCCGGAAGTGCTGCGCGCGTTGCGCACCATGGCGCTGGGGGCGGACGGCGTGGAGCGGCTGAACGAGATCCGCTCCATGCATTTCGGCCCGCGCGATGTGCTGGTGGTAATCAGCCTCGATTTTCGCAACGACATGACGGCGGGGCAGGTCGAGATCGTGGTCAGCACGCTCGAGCGCCAGATCAAGCAGGCCTACCCTGAGGTCACGCGCGTGTTCATCGAGGCGCAGGACAGCCGTGGCCAGCCTGCCGCCACCGCCGCCCGCGGCACAGCTGTTACGCCGTGACGAATTCCGCCGCCCGGTAGCCCTGCGCGAACAGAAGGCTGCGCAGCGTGGTGGCGTTGACCTGGTTGCTGATCTCGCGCCGCACGGCGGGCTTGGCATGGAAGGCGATGCCCAGCCCCGCAACCCGCAGCATGGCAAGGTCGTTCGCACCATCGCCCGTGGCCAGCGCATCCGCCACGCTCACGCCCTGGGTGGCGGCAAGACGCCGCAGGTGCGCAAGCTTGGCATCCGGACCCAGAATGGGCTGGCCCACTGTGCCGGTCAGGCTGTCGCCTGCAGCAAGCAGGGTGTTGGCATGGTTTTCATCAAAGCCGCACAGGCCTGCCACCCGGCTGGTAAAGAACGTGAACCCGCCAGACACCAGCGCCGTGCGCGCGCCGTTGGCTCCCATGGTGCGCACCAGTTCGACTGCCCCCGTGTTGAGCCTGACGTCCTTCCACGCTTTTTCCAGCAATGTTACGGGCAGGCCGCGCAGCAGGGCCACGCGCTCGCGCAGGGCGGCCTCGAATTCGATCTCGCCATTCATGGAGCGGCGCGTGATCTCGGCAATCTTCTCGCCAATGCCGGCATGGGCCGCGATGTCGTCCAGCGTTTCGCAACTGACAATGGTGCTGTCCATGTCAGCCACCAGCACGCGCTTGCGGCGGCCGCCAGCGGGCGTTACCAGCACGTCGATATGGCCCTTGGCAAAAACGGCGCGCAGGGCTGCGATATCAGGGGTGGTGCAGGCCATCTCGACCGCTTCCCCTTCCGACAGGGTCACGGGGGCGGCAGCGCCGGCAAGGTCGCGCGCGGCTTCGATATCGACCGCCGTGAGCGATGTGGCCTCGCGGTTGGCCACCAGTACAAGGGTATGGGCGTGGGAAGGGGAATCAGCCATGGGGTCCGGGTCAGTGAAAGGGATGAAACAATGACACGCCCCCCTCCAGGGCAGGCGCGCGTGGCGCTAATCGTGGCGGGTCCGACCTGTTCGGGCAAGTCCGCACTCGCGCTGGCGCTTGCCCGCGAGGTGGGGGGCACCATCATCAACGCCGATTCGATGCAGGTCTACTGCGACCTGCGCATTCTCACCGCCCGCCCCACCGTGGCGGAGGAAGCCTGCGTGCCCCATGCGCTGTATGGCGTGCTGCCCGCAGCATGCAATGGCTCGGTGGCGTGGTGGCGCGAACAGGCGCTGGCGGCGGCGGAGAACGCGTGGAATGCCGGGCGCGTGCCGATATTCTGTGGCGGCACGGGCATGTATTTCCGCGCCCTGACCGATGGGCTGGTGGATATTCCCCAGCCGCCGCCCGCCATCCGCGAACGCGCGCGCGCCCTGCTGGCCGAACTGGGCGCCCCCGCCCTGCATGCCCGCCTGCTGCAGCTTGACCCCGAAACCGCCGCCACCCTGCGCCCCAATGATGGCCAGCGCCTTGCCCGCGCGTGGGAGGTACATGCCGCCACGGGCCATGGCATGGCATGGTGGCGGAGCAAAGCCGTGCTGCCCGGGCTTGACGCCCGCTTCATTGCCATAAGGCTGCACCCCGCGCGTGACGGGCTGCGCGCGGCCATTGCCCGGCGCTTTCATGCCATGCTTGGGCAGGGCGCCATGGCGGAGGTGGAAGCCCTGCTGGCGCAGGGCCTGCCGCCTGACCTGCCCGCCATGCGGGCCCATGGCGTGCCCGAACTCGCCGCCGTACTGCGCGGCGAGATGACGCGGGCGGATGCGGCGGCGCGCGCCATCCAGTTGACCGGGCAATATACGAAGCGGCAGGCCACATGGTTTGCCCATCATGCGTGTGCTGCCCCGGCGGACACGTTTTTATATGAAAAACGGTTTGAAAAAGACGAAGCTGCGCAACAAATGGAAAGGGTAGGCGATAAAATCATTTCTTTTGTTATTAAACGCATTGACGCGGGCCAAGGCTTTCCGTAAACCCGGCCCGGGATTTCGCCTGTAATGGGCTGGCCGGATTGTTCCGGCCACCAGTGGCGAAGGAGCAGGACCATGAACACAGCATCGCACCAGACCGACCTGAAGCCTCACGCAGCGGGCGCGGATACATCCGTGCTCAGCGGCGCGGAAGTGCTTCTGCGCGTGCTGGCCGAGCAGGGGGTCGAGGTCATTTTCGGCTATCCCGGTGGCGCGGTCCTGCCGATTTATGATGCCATTTTCCGCCAGGATGCGATTCGCCACGTGCTGGTCCGCCACGAGCAGGCTGCCGTGCATGCGGCCGAGGCCTATGCCCGCTCGACCGGCAAGGTGGGCGTGGTGCTGGTCACCAGCGGGCCGGGCGCCACCAATACCGTGACCGGCCTGCTCGATGCCATGCTGGACTCGATTCCGGTGGTCTGCTTCTCGGGGCAGGTGGGCGTGCCGCTGATCGGCACCGATGCCTTCCAGGAGGCGGACACGACCGGCATCACCCGCCCGGCCACAAAATACAACTACCTCATCCGCCGCGCGGAAGATGTGGCGCCCTGCGTGCACGAGGCCTTCCATATCGCGCGCAGCGGCCGCCCCGGCCCGGTGCTGGTCGACCTGCCCAAGAACCTGATGGTGGGCCCGGCACCCTATAGCGACGCCCCGCGCGCGCCGCATCCGTCCTACCGCCCGCAGACCGAGCCGGGCCGTGACGTGATCGCGCGTGCCGTGGCCGCCATGAAGGGCGCGCGCCGCCCGCTGTTCTATACCGGCGGCGGCATCATCAATGCGGGGCCGGAGGCCTCGGCCGCGCTGCGCAAACTGGTGGAAAAGACGGGCTTTCCGTGCACTTCCACGCTGATGGGGCTGGGGTCGATGCCCGCGGGCGACCGGCGCTTCCTGGGCATGCTGGGCATGCACGGCACGTACGAGGCCAACATGGCCACCCATGGCTGCGACGTGCTGATCGCGCTCGGTTCGCGCTTTGATGACCGCGTGACCGGCAGGCTCGATGCGTTCTCGCCCGGCTCGTTCAAGATCCATGCCGATATCGACCCCAGCCAGATCAACAAGATCGTGCAGGTTGACGTGGGCATCGTGGGTGACGCGCGGCGCGTGATCGAGATGATGCTGGAGGAGTGGGAGTGCACCCCCGCCAATACCCGCCAGCCCATCGACATGGCGCAGTGGTGGCACCAGATCAACGAATGGCGCAAGACCGACAGCCTCGGCTTCGTGCAGGACAGGGCGCCCGGGGCGATCATCCGCCCGCAATACGCCATCCGCCGCCTGCATGAACTGGCCACCGCCACCGGGCGCGACACCTATGTCTCGACCGAGGTGGGGCAGCACCAGATGTGGGCGGCCCAGCATTTCGGCTTCGACAGACCCAATCGCTGGCTGACCTCGGGCGGGCTTGGCACCATGGGCTACGGCCTGCCGGCTGCCGTGGGCGCGCAGATCGCCCACCCCGATGCGCTGGTGATCGACATCGCGGGTGAGGCGTCGACGCTGATGAACATCCAGGAGCTTTCCACCATCGCGCAGTATCGCCTGCCGGTTAAGGTGTTCATCCTCAACAACCAGTATATGGGCATGGTGCGCCAGTGGCAGGAACTGCTGCATGAGTCGCGCTATTCCGAAAGCTACAGCGCGGCCCTGCCCGATTTCGTGAAGCTTGCGGAAAGCTTCCATGGCAAGGGGCTGCGCGCGACCTGCATGGGCGAGCTCGATGGCGTGATTGCCGAGATGCTGGCCCATCCCGGCCCGGTGGTGGCGGACATATGCGTGGCGCAGGATGAAAACTGCTACCCCATGATCCCCTCGGGGGCGGCGCATAACCAGATGCTCCTTGGCCCCGGCCAGGATGACGAGATCAGCGCCGAAGGCCGCATGCTGGTCTGAGCGCCCCGCACCTGCCTGTAGCGCGCCGCACTACGGGTTTCTGTCCTTTCCTGCCGCCCCTGCCTTCGCAGGGCGGCGCCCCAAGCAGTCAGGAAACACATCATGACCACGCAGCAGGAGAGCCCGGTCTCTGCGGTCATTTCCATTCAGGTCGAGAACGAGAGCGGCGCGCTGGCCCGCGTGATCGGCCTGTTCTCAGGTCGTGGATACAATATCGAGAGCCTGACCGTGGCCGCGGTGGATGAAAGCCGCCACCAGTCGCGCATCAACATCGTCACCACCGCGACCCCGCATGTGCTGGGCCAGATCCGCGCGCAGGTGGAACGGCTGGTGCCGGTGTACCGCGTGGCGGTCATGACCGGGCGCGAGCCGCACGTGGCGCGCGAGATGGCGCTGGTCAAGGTGATTGCCAGCGGCGAGCGCCGGGCCGATGCGCTGCGCATTGCGCAGGCCTTCCGCGCGCACCCGGTTGATGCCTCGGCCACCTCGTTCGTCTTTGAGCTGACCGGCGCGTCCGACAAGCTCGATGCCTTCATCGACCTCATGCGTCCCCTTGGCCTGGCCGAGGTGTCGCGCACGGGTATCGCCGCCATCGCCCGTGGGGCGGCAATCCTGTAAGGGTCGCGTTTTTTACTTCATCCGTTTTTTCATTCCCCAAGGAGCAAGACCATGCGCGTCTATTATGATCGCGATGCCGACGTGAACCTGATCAAGAGCAAGAAAGTGGCCATCATCGGCTACGGCAGCCAGGGCCATGCCCATGCCAACAACCTCAAGGATTCCGGCGTGACCGACATCGTTGTCGGCCTGCGCCCTGAATCAAAGGCCGTTGCCAAGGCAGAGGCCGCAGGCTTCAAGGTCATGACCCCCGCCGATGCCGCCAAGTGGGCCGACGTGGTGATGGTGCTGACCCCCGATGAAGGCCAGGGCGCGCTGTACAAGGAATCGCTGGCAGCTAACATGAAGACGGGTGCCGCACTCGCCTTCGCCCATGGCCTGGCCATTCACTTCCGCATCATCGAGGCGCGTCCCGACCTTGACGTGTTCCTGATCGCGCCCAAGGGCCCCGGCCACACCGTGCGTTCGGAATACCAGAAGGGTGGTGGCGTGCCGTCGCTGGTGGCCGTGGCGCAGAACGCCTCGGGCAATGCGCTTGAAATCGCGCTGTCCTATGCTTCCGCCAATGGCGGTGGCCGTGCGGGCATCATCGAGACCACCTTCAAGGAAGAGGTCGAGACCGACCTGTTCGGTGAGCAGGCCGTGCTGTGCGGTGGCCTTGTCGAGCTGATCCGCGCGGGCTTCGAGACGCTGGTTGAAGCCGGTTACGCCCCCGAGATGGCCTATTTCGAGTGCCTGCACGAAATGAAGCTGATCGTCGACCTGATCTATGAAGGCGGCATCGCGAACATGAACTACTCCATCTCCAACACCGCGGAGTATGGTGAATACGTGTCCGGCCCGCGCGTGATCACGCCGGAAACCAAGGCCGAGATGAAGAAGATCCTGACCGATATCCAGGATGGCACCTTCGTGCGCAACTTCATCCTTGAAAACCAGTCCGGCAACATCGGCTTCAAGGCCATCCGTGCCCGCAACAACGAGCACCAGATCGAGAAAGTGGGCGAGAAGCTGCGCGGCATGATGTCGTGGATCGGCAAGAACAAGCTGGTCGACAAGGCCCGCAACTGATCTGTGTAAAATAACGGGGCGCCCTGTCGCCACCGTATTTTCAGCGCCAGCCGGATTGTTCCGGCTGGCGTTTTTTTTATGCCCGCTTTCATGGGGCTGCCCCGCATTTGCCGTGACACGACCGGGCACGGGTGCCACCATGCGCGCCGGTATGAACAGCAGGAGCGCCGTATCGTGACGGATTACGTAATTCCCCCCTACACCCTTCCTGTCGTGCCAGTGGAGGGGAGTGCGGGTGTCTTTCCTGTCAGGCGGATATGGTGCGTGGGGCAGAACTATGCCGCCCATGCGCGCGAGATGGGCAGCAACCCCGAGCGCTCCGAACCCTTCTTTTTTGCCAAGCCCGGTGATGCGGTGGTGCCCGGGGGCGGGCTTCTGCCTTTTCCCGTCAGCACGGCCGACCTGCATCATGAGGTGGAGCTTGTCGCCGCCATCGGGCGCGAGGGGGCTGACATTGAGGTGGAGAAGGCGCTCTCGCATGTTTATGGCTACGCGGTGGGGCTGGACATGACCCGGCGCGACCTGCAGGCCGCCGCCAAGAAGGCGGGCCGCCCGTGGGCGCTGGCCAAGGGGTTTGACCAGTCCTGTCCCATTTCCGCCATGGTGCCGGCCGCGCGCATTGGTCACCCCGAAAGCGGGGCCATTGCCCTGAGCGTCAATGGCGAGCAGCGCCAGAAAGGCGACCTGGTGGAAATGATCTGGTCCGTGCCCGAGATCATCTCCTGCCTGAGCCGTTTCGTAACCCTTGCGCCGGGTGACCTGATCATGACCGGCACGCCCTCGGGCGTGGGGCCGGTCAGGCGGGGCGATGTGCTGCATGCCACCTGTGCCGGGGTGGGCGAGCTGAACGTGACCTATACCGGCTGAAGCCTGCCTTATGTGGCCCCTGTCATCATAAAGGTTTCTGGGTGCCGCCTTTTTTCAGGAAGGCGGCGTTCTTTTCAAAGCTTTTTGAAAAAAGCTTCACCAAAAACTTTTCATTATTGGCGTAATGCCACGTGGCAGGCGTTTTACAGACATTCAGGGAAGGAAAAGAGATGCAATACCGCCAGCTTGGCCGTTCGGGCCTCAGGATTTCAGCCTTCACGCTGGGTACCATGACCTTTGGCGGCAAGGGTGACTTCGCCAAGACCGGCGATACCGATCTTGCAGGCGCCCGCCGCCAGCTTGACCTGTGCATCGAGGCCGGGATCAACATGTTCGATACGGCGGATATCTATTCATCGGGCGTATCGGAAGAGATTCTGGGCGCTGCGCTGAAGGGCCGCAGCGATGACATCATGGTCACCACCAAGGCCCGCTTTACCATGGGCAAGGGCGCCAATGATGCCGGGCTGTCGCGCTATCATCTCATCCGCGCGTGCGAGGCCAGCCTCAGGCGGCTGGGGCGTGACCATATCGACCTGTATTACCTGCATGAATGGGATGGCCAGACCCCGCTCGATGAAACGCTGGAAGCGCTCGATACCCTGACCCGCGCGGGCAAGATCCGTTATACCGGGGTGTCCAACTTCTCGGCCTGGCACCTGATGAAGGCGCTTTCGGTGGCCGAGCGTGACCGGCTGATCGCACCCGTGGCGCAGCAGATCTATTACTCGCTGCAGGCGCGCGAGGCGGAATATGAACTGCTGCCGCTTTCGCTCGATCAGGGCATTGGCGTGCAGGTCTGGAGCCCCATGGCCGGGGGGCTGCTTTCAGGCAAGTATCGCCGCGGCAAGCCGCAGCCCGAAGGCACGCGCCAGATCGAGAAATGGGGCGAGCCGCCGGTTCACGACATTGAAAAACTCTACGATGTGGTGGAAGTGCTCGTCAGCATTGCCGAGGCCCGCAATATTTCCGCAGCCCAGGTGGCGCTGGCCTGGGTGGCGCAGCGGCCCGCCATTACCTCCATTGTCATCGGCGCGCGCACCGAGGCGCAGCTTGTCGATAACCTCAAGGCCGCGGACCTTGTGCTGAGTGCTGAAGACATCAGCCGCCTTGATGAGGCAAGCGCGCCACCGCTGCTCTATCCCTACTGGCATCAGGCCAGTAATGCCTCTGACCGACTCTCGGCCGCCGACCTGCTGCTGCTTGGCCCCGCCGTGGCAGCCAGGGCCAGCAAGGCAGAGTAAAAAACAGAAGTTTTCGGGTGCCGCCTTTTTTTAAAGGCGGCATTCTTTTCGGAGCCTTTTGGAAAGAGCTTCACCAAAAGCTTCTTTACTGTTGATGACTTTTTGTAGGGGCCGATTGGTATCAACCTGCGTTTTGCATCAGTTCCCCCATGAAATTGCAGGGCTTCACCATAACCCTTCGGGCGAATGGCCGTTACGCTCATAAGGCACGGCAATCTTGATCCAGATCAAGGTTGTGGAGCCGGCGCCAATGGTCAGCTAACCCCATGATCAGACACGGCATGGAAGAAGGAAACTGGCGGCCGACATCTTGTAATAACATCGTATGGATCCCATCTGGAATCCAACGCCTTGCCGTTGCCTGTTGAGGGACGGCGCAAAGGCAGAACCATCCTGTCGCCTGATTGAAAGGGACGAACAAACATATGAACATCGAGAAATTCACGGAACGCTCGCGCGGTTTCCTGCAGGCCGCCCAGACCATCGCCATGCGCGACTACAACCAGCAGCTCACGCCCGAGCACCTGCTCAAGGCCCTGCTGGATGATGACCAGGGCGCGGCTTCTGCCCTCATCCGCGCCGCAGGCGGTAACGTGCCCGCCATTACCAGCGCCAACGAGGCCGCTTTGGCCAAACTGCCAAAGGTGCAGGGCAGTGGCGCAGGCCAGCCCAGCGCTACTGGTGAACTGGTGCGCGTGCTCGATGCCGCCGAACAGGCCGCCCAGAAGGCGGGTGATGGCTTTGTGGCGCAGGACCGCCTGCTGGCCGCCATCGCTGCATCCGAAACGCCAGCCGGTCAGGCCCTGCGTGCGTGCGGTGCAACGCCACAGGCGCTGGAAAAAGCCATTGCCACCATCCGCAAGGGACGCACCGTGGATAGCGAAAACGCCGAAGCCAATTTTGACGCGCTGAAGAAATATGCCCGCGACGTGACCGAAGTGGCCCTGCAGGGCAAGCTCGATCCGGTCATTGGCCGCGATGAGGAAATCCGCCGCGCCATTCAGGTGCTGGCGCGGCGTAGCAAGAACAACCCGGTCCTGATCGGTGAGCCGGGCGTGGGCAAGACCGCCATTGTCGAAGGGCTGGCCCAGCGTATCGTCAATGGCGACGTGCCCGAGGCGCTCAAGAACAAGAAGCTGCTCTCGCTCGACATGGGCGCGCTCGTCGCGGGTGCCAAGTTTCGTGGTGAGTTCGAGGAACGCCTGAAAGCGGTGCTCAAGGAGATCGAGTCCGCCGAGGGCCAGATCATCCTGTTCATTGATGAGATGCATACCCTTGTGGGCGCAGGCCGCAGCGATGGGGCGATGGATGCCTCCAACCTCATCAAGCCCGAACTCGCCCGTGGCGTGCTGCACTGCATTGGCGCCACCACGCTGGATGAATACCGCAAGTATATCGAAAAGGACGCAGCCCTCGCCCGGCGCTTCCAGCCGGTCTATGTGGGTGAGCCGACGGTGGCCGATACCATCTCCATCCTGCGTGGCATCAAGGAGAAATACGAACTCCATCACGGCATCCGTATTTCCGATGGGGCGCTGGTGGCGGCGGCAACGTTGTCCAACCGCTACATCACCGACCGCTTCCTGCCTGACAAGGCGATTGACCTTGTCGATGAAGCCGCAAGCCGCCTGCGCATGCAGATCGACAGCAAGCCAGAGGAACTTGATGAGCTTGACCGCCGCCTGATCCAGCTCAAGATCGAGCGTGAAGCCATCCGCAAGGAAGACGACGCGGCGAGCAAGGAGCGTCTGGTCAAGCTGGAAGCCGAACTGTCGGAACTGCAGGAAAAATCCGATGCGCTGACCGCCGCCTGGCATGCCGAAAAGGACCGCGTGAACGCGGTGCAGAAGCTGCAGGAGGAAATGGACCAGATCCGCTCGGATATCGAGATCGCCCAGCGCAAGGGTAACCTCGCCCGGGCATCGGAGCTGATGTACAGCCGCCTGCCGCAGCTTCAGGCCCAGATTGCCAAGGCGCAGGAAGAGGCTGACCAGATCAGCAAGGGCGATGGCATGGTCAGCGATACCGTGACCGATCAGGGTATCGCCGCCGTGGTCTCGCGTTGGACCGGCGTTCCGGTGGACCGCATGCTTGAAGGCGAGCGCGCCAAACTGCTGCGCATGGAAGACGAACTGCGCAAGAGCGTGGTGGGCCAGGAGCCTGCGCTCAAGGCCGTCTCCAACGCGGTGCGTCGTGCCCGTGCCGGCCTGCAGGACCCCAACCGCCCCATCGGTTCGTTCCTGTTCCTTGGCCCGACGGGCGTGGGCAAGACCGAGCTGTGCAAGGCGCTGGCCCGCTTCCTGTTCGATGACGAGAAAGCCCTGCTGCGCATCGACATGAGCGAGTTCATGGAGAAGCATGCCGTCTCGCGGCTCGTCGGTGCGCCTCCCGGTTATGTCGGTTATGAGGAAGGCGGCGTGCTCACCGAGGCCGTGCGCCGCAGGCCCTATCAGGTCATCCTGTTCGATGAGGTCGAGAAGGCGCATGAGGATGTGTTCAACATCCTGCTGCAGGTGCTCGATGACGGTCGCCTGACCGACGGGCAGGGTCGCACGGTCGATTTCCGCAACACCCTGATCGTGCTGACCAGCAACCTCGGCTCCGAAGTGCTGGCCCATCTGCCTGATGGTGAGTCGGTTGATAGCGTGCGGCCCGAGGTCATGCAGGTGGTGCGCAACCACTTCCGGCCCGAGTTCCTCAACCGCCTGGATGAGATCATCCTGTTCTCGCGCCTGCAGAAGGCGGATATGGGCAAGATCGTGGAAATCCAGATCGGTCGCCTGCGCAAGCTTCTGGCTGACCGCAACATCACGCTTCGTCTGGACAAGGGCGGCGAGACCTGGCTGGCCAATGAGGGCTACGACCCGGTCTATGGTGCGCGTCCGCTCAAGCGCGTGATCCAGCGCGCGCTGCAGAACCCGCTCGCGGGCCTGCTGCTTGAAGGCACCATCCATGATGGTGAAACCGTGACCGTTGATGCGAAGGACGACCACCTGACCATCAATGGCACCGAGGTCGAGGCCGACTGATACCGGTGCACGACACCGGCTTTACGGAAAGGAGGGGCTTGCCCCTCCTTTTTTCATATAATTTTCATTCTGGTGCATTTTTTTTGGTGCGGATTGTGAATGTTATGTGTGTTTTATGGCTGAATACCGTGTGTT